>DNPJ01000005.1 GCA_003501485.1 Bacillota bacterium | reverse complement strand
ATAAGTGTTTCAATTTTTTGTTCTATTCTTTCATCTGTTCTTAAACAAGAATGAATTTCAGCTTCTGTAGCGTTGTTGTATAGCCCATCAGAACATAAAAGAATCGGATTCTTTAAATTTTGATATACATTTACTGAAAAACTGGCTGAGGGAAAAGTCCCAAGTGCATTCATAAGAATATGCCTTTCACTAGATGTAGACATTTGTTCTTTTGAAATTTTGCCAGTTTTATAAAGATATTCTACATATGTTTGGTCTTCCGTTAGTTGTTTTAAATCATTAAAGCGGATCGAATACGCTCGCGAATCACCAATATTTACAATAAATAAAAATTCTTTATAAAATAAAGCGAGAACAAGGGTCGTTCCCATATCTTTATATTCAGGGTTCGAAAGAGCTTCGTTATATATCTTTGAATTTACTAGACGAATTGTTTTGTTAATCCACATTCTTACGCTTATGCGATTTAAAAATCCGTTTTTATTTCTAAATTCTTCAATAATTGTTTCAGTTGCAATACGAGAAGCATAATCACCTTTATTATGCCCACCCATACCATCGCATACACCTAAAAGAACATCGCCTGATGAATTAATCAAACCAAAGGCTTGATCTTCATTTGTTATTCGAACTCGACCGATGTCAGTTTTACAAGCAAACTGTCCCTTAATTGTTTTTCTTTTCATAATATTCCTTTGCGCGAAGTTGTCCACAAGCGGCATCAATATCGTTTCCGAATTCTTTACGAATTGTACAATTTACATGATGCTTTTTCATATATGAGAAAAATTTATGAACAGATTCATCATCGCTTCTTTTAAATGGTTTTTCGTTAACTGGATTATAAGGAATTAAATTTACAATATAAGTTGATGCATTATTAATTAATGAAACAAGTTCACTAGCGCATTTTAAATCATCATTAATCCCTTTTAGCAAAATATATTCGAATGTAACGCGTCTATCCGCATGTTCCTCGTAATATTTTATCGCATCCATCAATTCATTTAATGGATATTTTTTGCTTATAGGCATAAGCCTATTCCTTAATGCATCGTTTGGAGCATGAAGAGATATTGCTAAGTTAGTTTGCAAACCTTCATTTGCGTACCTGATAATACCAGGTACTAAACCACATGTTGAAACGGTTATGTGCCTTGCGCCTATAGCGAGACCTTTTTGATGATTAACAATTCTAATGAAATCGAGAACGTTATCATAATTATCAAATGGTTCACCAGTTCCCATAACAACAATATGAGTAACTCTTTGGTCTTTTGCTTCTAAAAGCGAATTCATAACTAGAACTTGACCAACCATTTCTTCTGGTTTTAAATCTCTATTTTTCTTCAATAGTCCAGAAGCACAAAAAGCACAACCCATATTGCATCC
The DNA here is from genome assembly GCA_003501485.1 of Bacillota bacterium. Classification (GTDB taxonomy): domain Bacteria; phylum Bacillota_I; class Bacilli_A; order RFN20; family CAG-826; genus Fiminaster. The sequence continues at coordinate 22,624 of DNPJ01000005.1, read as the reverse complement.
AACTTGGCTGGTAACGCATATCGCATTTCCATAATCATATGGCAATAAAGCTGTTTCGATTTTATTTCCATCTTCAAGTTCAAGAAGAAGTTTAATCGTACCATCTTTACTTTCTTGTTTTTTATAAATTTTTGGCAAAGTTAAACAAAAATCTCTATTGAGTTCTTCACGAAAAGATTTTGAAACATCGCTCATTTCATCGAAAGTTTTTGCCTTCTTTTCATAAATCCAACTATAAAGTTGTGTTGCGCGATATTTCTTTTGTCCGCGAGACATTAATAAAGATTCTAATTTTGATATTTCTTGGCCGTATAAATTAATCATTTTTTGCTTTTTTTCTAATAACCGCTAAATAAAGAGTGGCATTTTCTTTTTCAAATGGGAAATATTGTTTATCGCTAGCCAGTTCGAAATCTTGATGATCTTTTAAGAAATTATTTACAATTCCAACCGTTTCTTTCTTATTCATTGTGTCGACCATATAAACAAGAAGGCCATCATCATTAACAAAAAGCGATAAATCATTTAATAAATGAATTTCGTTATTAATTAATTCATCTAGACTATCTCTCTTAAAATGGATTAAATAATCAGGATATTGTCTAATCTTATCAAAAGATGATGACAAAGGATTAACAATAATCATATCTTGCTTATGAGAAATCCCTGTTTTAAAGGCGATTTCTTCATTACCCATAAATATATTTATATTTTTGATTTTGTTAATGCGAATAAATCTAAGCATTTCCGCTCGTTTAGAAATATCAGGAACGATGACATTAATTCCTTTTTCATTTTTTGAACGAATATACAAATCTTTAATTAAAGCATCATCACTTCCAGAATAAAGACAATATTCATCGCTTAAATCATCGATATAATCATCAAGAATTTTTTTATAAATTCCTTTCATTGGAAATATAATATTTTTTTCAATAACATCCAATTTACGAGGACTACCTTTACCAACAAAACTATAAATATTTTCTATATCGGTTTCTACAAAATCATCATTTAATGAAACGTTGCTATTTTCATCATAACGATATTCGTTTTTAAGAGGCAAAGAGTTAGCCTTAAGCGCCTTAAAAGTAATACTTTTTCCATAATGTTTGTTCCACATTTTAATTAACCATGTTGGCGTGTTAAAACGAATAGAAATATAGTCTAAAGATGTTCTATCAATATTCAATAAATCACCTACGTTTCCTTGGTAGGCAAGAATTTTCTCAATGTCTTCGTTGTATTTATCTTTCAATACTCCTTTTAAAAATGAAAAAACTTCGTCTTTTTTAAAGTGCTTTAAGAAAAAGATATTTGCAAATGTAAGATATAAAAAACCTTTTTCTTCATTACTTAATTCAATATGAAGGTTTTCTACTAAGCGAGAAAACAACAAATGGTGACGGAGTTCACACCCTACAAGAGAAGAAACTGAAGAAAGATATTTTCTATCTTCACTTCCATTTGGAAAAACTTTCTTTAATGCTTTTTTAAAAGTTATATCGTCGTTGATGACGTAATTAAGCACTTCGTTTGCTAAAATAAATTCTTTCATAATCAATGTTTATCCTTGTGATGTTCACATCCACATTCACATTCGTGATTATGATGAGCTTCTTCATATTTTTCATCAAAACCTTCGAACATATTATCTTCACATAGTTCTTCGCCATCATTGAGCTCATCTTCTTCAACTGAAACAATGTTATTTTCAGTTAAAAAATGAGGATATTCTTTGTTTACATATTCATGGCGATGGCATTTATCGTAGTAATAGAATTCTATCGATAAATTAATTGTGAATTCTTTAAGTGTCTTTAATAAATATTTTGCAACATTCTCTTCAAAAGGAGCATATTCTTTTGGAGCGTGTATTCTAACGATTGTGTTCCAAGAAGTTTGTTCAACACCATTATGAAAGACATAACAATCTGGTGCATAGAAAGAAATATTGCCCATTTCTGTTTCGAATAAATTAGCAATATTTTTTGTGTGGTCCTTGCTATAATGGCCAATAACATATTGGTCAAGACCTAGAATGGAAATTGTTATCATTAATATTCCTCCTTAGAACGAATATGGATCGACATTAATTTTTAAATTAACAGTCGAATTATTTTTAAACGTAGAAGATAATTCTTCCACATATTTTTTTATTTTATCACTATTTTTATATTTTATTAATATAAGTCGACGATAGTTTTCGTTTTCTTTGTAAATATATGGTACAACAGGTCCTAAAATGGTTACGTTTTCATAATTTTTCGATAATAAATCATCAACAATTGAAGAAGAAGTTGTTATAAGTAATTCTTCATTTTTTGATGTTAACTCAAGAGCAATTAAATATGTGTAAGGTGGATATTGGCCAAGTTTTCTTATAGTCATTTCTTTTTTAAAGAAAGCATTGTAATTTTGTGCTGCGGCAAATCTAATAGCGTAATGATAAGGATTGTACGTTTGAATAATGGCTTCGCCTGTTTTATCGCTACGACCACTTCTTCCAACTGCTTGGGTTATAAGTTCGAATGTTCTTTCACTTGATCTAAAAGAAGGCATGGACAAACCAATGTCCGCTAAAACAACACCAACAAGAGTGACATTAGGAAAATCATGACCTTTTGCAATCATTTGTGTTCCTACTAAAATGTCGGCTTCTTGTTTTGAAAAAGAAGTAATAACTTTTCGAATGTTGTTTCTAACTTCTCCAACATCGCTATCAAGGCGAAGCACTCTTGCACTAGGAAATAATTTGTTAATTTCGTGAATAATTCTTTCGCTCCCAAATCCGCTATAAGAAAGATATTTAGATCCACACTCTGGACAAGAGTCAGTCATAAACTCCACATGTCCGCAATGATGACATTTAAGCATGTTATCTTCTTTATGGAACGAAAGAGCGATATTGCAATTTGGACACATAAAAATATGCCCACAGCTTCGACATGTTATATATCCAGAATAACCACGCCTATTAATAAGCAATATCGCTTGTTCTTTTCTTTCTAAAGCATTTTTAAGTTTTTCAATTAATTGTTTAGAAAAAATGTATGAATCCCTGGTTAAATTAAATCCTTTTGATAAATCAACAATTGTCGTTTTTGGGAGTTCTTTTTGATTAATTCTTTTTAATAAATAAACCAAATTATAAACGCCTTTTAGAGCTCTCGCTTTGCTTTCTAATGAAGGCGTTGCACTTCCTAAAACAACCTTGCCTCCATAGTATTTAGCACGCATAATAGCAACTTCTCGAGCATGATAATATGGAAGCGAATCTTGCTTATAAGATTCAACATGTTCTTCATCTAAAATAATTAGTCCGATATTAGTTAATGGAGCAAAAATAGCGCTTCTAGCGCCAACAACAATATTTGCCTCTCCTTTTTGAATGCGGCGATATTCATCATATTTTTCGGCAGGTGTGAGATCGCTATGCAATATTGCAACTTTTCCAGAAAATCTTCTTTGAAAATGCTCGACCATAATCGGTGTCAATGAAATTTCTGGAACCAGCATTAAAACATTTTTTCCTTGTTTTAATATTTCTTCACTTAACGATAAATATACTTCACTTTTCCCACTTCCAGTAACTCCTTCTAAAAGTGTTACTGTTTTATCAGTCGACAAAATAGCTTCTTTCGCCTTTTTTTGATCTATGGTTAATTCTTTTATTTGATCATCATTATATTTTGGTATTATTAATCGGTTTTTTTCTTTTTTATAAATTTCAATTCTGTTTTTATTAATTAATGCATTAACAATGCTTTTGCTTTTTATGTCTTTTTTTAAAACATTTTCATTGTTTTTTATAAGTCGTAAAATTTCAATTTGTTTTAATGTCAAATTGTCTTCATTATCATCAATTACTCTTAAGTAAGAGTCATATGCAATCTTTGGAGCGGTTAATGAAGAAAAAGAAGGCTTAAGCGATGGAGGAAGCATTGTCTGAAGAACACTTATTAAAGGAGCAATATAATAAGAACTAATTTCATCAGCTAATTTAAGTAATTCTTCATTTAAAAGAGGCTTTTCATCGATAATGTCAAGTATTGGGTTAATTTTGAAACCATATTCTTTTTCAATTTCAACAATACTCTTATTTGTCTCATAGACGTTAATTACATATCCAACTAAACGACTATTAGCGAAATTAACTAAAACTCTTATACCAGCACTTATAGGTTTGTTTCCATCATAAAAATAAGAAAAAGGGCGGTTGAGATTTTGACTTTTCCTTTCAATAAGTATATCTACTATTCTCACTACCCTATTCCTTCTTATAAATGTGATCTAATAATATTTTTAATATCTTCGACGCATTTAGTTAAATCGTCGTTAACAACAACGTATTGATATTGATCTTTTAATCCTAGTTCTCTTTCACATTGCGCTAAACGATTTTTAATGACTTCGTCACTTTCTGTTGAGCGCCCACGAATCCTTCTCTCAAGTTCTTCAAGAGATGGAGGAGCAATAAATATTGAAATAACGCCATCATCATTTTTGAGTTTTGATAAGACTTGTTTTGTTCCATTGACATCAATTTCAAGAAGAACATTGTACCCAAGATTGCGCTTTTCATCGACTTTGTCTTTTGGAGTGCCGTAGCAATTTCCAACAAATTCTGCCCATTCGAGCAAATTTCCATCTTCAACTTGTTTCATAAAGTCTTCTCTGGTTACAAAATAATATTCGTTTCCATGTGTCTCACCTTTGCGAGGAAGACGTGTTGTCATCGATATTGAATAAAACAAATTTAATGATGGGTCTTTCATTAGTTCTAAACGAACTGTACCTTTTCCGACACCACTTGGGCCGGACATAATTATTAATAATCCGCGTTTCATGCTTTCAATTATATTGAAAAATATTTTAATATTCAATTATTTGAGGAATATATTATATATTTGTTAAGTGACAAAGTTAACGCAACACTTTTTATTTTCAAAATTTTCTCCAAATTTTTACATTTTATTTGAAGGGAGACTAACTATTAAAAAGCAATAAGAGTTTTACAAAAAAGTTTGGTCTAGTGAAAAAAGCGTAACTAAAAAAACTCAGCATAGAGAGTTTTAAGAAATGTTGGCTATGTAAAATCATACTTGCAGCGAGATGGATCGTACTTAGTTTATGTGTCTCGAGGTAATAAATAAATTTATTTGACAAGGTTATTGTAATGTTCAATTGCTTTTTAAAAAGTCGTAAAAGTCAATTTCAAATATTGTTATTAATATCTATGTGCAGTGTTCTTACAACGCACAAATTTCCTTTTTAAAACTATATATTAAAATGTTTCTTATATAATTATTTCTTTTCTAACTCGTGTGAATAATACGTAACTATAGCCCATGGAGAGTAATCATTGTCATTGCAAAATTCAACAATATAACCTTCTCTCGGGCTGCTCAAAACATCAATGATTAAGCCCACTTCACCAGCTTCAACATTGCCCTTTTTAACTAATGTTTTAACTTCTTCAAATATTTTAAATTTCATCTCGCAAATTCCTTTCAAATTTATTGTCATACCAAGCTGTAATGAATTTTGGCTTTTTTCCTTCGCTAACAAGCCAACATGTTTTAATAATTAATTGTTTATTGCTTCCAAAGAATTTAATTGGCATATAAATTTTAACCCTAAAACCGAATTTATCGTATCCTTTATCAACAAAAACTTTGTATTTCAAAGCATTCTCAATAAACTGTTGTTTTAGTATAAGACTATTTGTTTCATTGTAACCAAGGTTTTCTCTAAATATAAGATATCTTTTTTTAGAATTGTTTATATCTAATAAAAACATAGTTTTTCTATCATCATATTCCAAATCAGTCCAGTCTATCTCGTTATTTAAATAATCATGAATATATTCAATTGGATAATTTATGTCCTGAAAGTGAAGAGGGAAATCTTTCGAAGAGCCGCCTAATTTTCGAGCATAATAGTTATATACATCATTAGTTGATTTTTCTTCATATTCACCATTCTCTGGATTGTAAGGCTGCAAATCGCCATGGTCACTATTGTTTGGCTTTTCAAAATTCATACTATTTCCTTTTCTGAGTTTTTTTACTCATAAATATTGAATTGGAAAACAAATATAAGTGAGTTAAAATGAACAAGATGAAAAACCGAAAACTTAGAAATTTAGAATTATACAGAAAAAGAAACAATTTAAGTCAAATTAAATTAGCAGAAAAAATCGGGATAAAAAGATATAGGATTGCAGACTGGGAGCAAGGAAGAAGTGAACCATCAATATCAATGCTTAAGAAACTTTCAGATACATTAGGAGTTTCAATTGAAACATTAATTGATCAAAATTCCTTAAAAATAGAAGAGTCATCAGATCCCACTATTCTACAAATTATAAAAAAATAAAGTGACCTTGTTATATACTCAAGTCATCTAAATAGTTATATTGAAATTTCATGAATTTTGTCAAATTTCAGCAGGATTATCGCAACGTTTTAAATACAAATATAGAACTTATCAAATTTATTTATTTTATTGTGTTAACTTTGCCATCTAACATATTTTGCATAAATCTTACAAAAAAATAATCAAGGTATTCGATAATAAAGATTTTTACTATCTGTTAGCACTCCTTTTTCATTGAATTCTAGTTCCTTAGATATCGATTTTATGCAATTCAAATATTCGTTTTTATAACCAACATATTCTTCTACTTTATCTATTTCTTTTTTCATGTTTTTATTTACAATATTGCCACCACATTTAGAACTAACTGATATTAATTCAGTTACTCCACCGCTTAAAACAGCCGCTCCACCTCTAAGCAAAATGTTCACCAAATCTTTCTTATTATTATCAAATTGAGTTGCTTTTTGAACATTTTTGTTTTTTAAATCTTTATTAACTAATTCTTTAAATTTTCTTGTTACAACATCGCTAAAATTGCTGTTTAGTTCGTTTACATTTTTAGATGCTTTATTCAAATATTCTTTCATAGACTTATCAGATACTTTTATAAACAAAACTTTTAATAAAGTTGAAAATGAGTAAAGATCAAGAGAATTTTTAAGCGTGAATAAAATATCATCCGTGATTGTTTTCTTTGTATTTGAATATTTAAGAGTTTCTTGAAAACAAACTTTAGAATTATCTATGATTCCATCAATATCATGAATATTAGACGTTCTATTTGCTTCATCATCAATAAGACAACGCTCATCTAGAATTCTCCAGAGTCTTTCTTTATCTTCATATAATTCATAATTTTTTTGACAAAAATATCTATTTTCCTCTTCTTGGATTTGCTTTTTATTTTTATAAATGTTTAAGCCGATATCGATGACCGCTATAGCGATGGCGACATATGGAATCGCTGTTCCGATTGCATGTGCCACACTAGCGCCTTCTTGAAATATTCCACTTTCTTTAAAACCAGGTTGGCCTATGATTGTTCCATTTTTACCTCTTGTTGAACTAAGATAAGCTCCTGAATCACCGCGTTTTAGATATTGATTTATATCACCAACAGCATAAAACAAAGGTGTTGTGCCACATCTTGCAATTGCTTCGCTGCCTACACTTATACCAAAAGTTGCGGTCTTAACACCATCGAGAACATTTTCAATATTATCAATTAATGATAAAGGTATTTTCCTATATTTAACGGTTTCTCCATTATTAAGCACAGCATCAACAACTTCAAAATCATCAATTTTTTTAATTAAAGCATCAAAATTCATAATTAACCTCGTAAATAAAACTTCTAAATTAAATATAGCAAAATGATAAATATTATTAAATAATATCTTTATGAGAATTAATCATGAAAAGTTTTTAAAATACATAAATAATCTAGCTGTTTTATTAAAAAATGAGCAACTTTATTCGCCAATATTATTAAACAATGAAACAATTGTTTTTCATTTTGTTGATAATAATAAAAATTGCTTAGTAATATCTTTAAATCATGATAATCCACTGCTTTATTTGATAGAAAAAAATGACTTTTATTCTTCTTTTGAAAATCCACAATTTTTAAAATTAAAAAAGGAAATATCAAATACATCAATTATTGATATTACTTTAAAAAACGATGATTATATTGTGGCTATTACTCTAAAAAAAGAAGATGAATTGTTAGATAAAACAATAATTTTATATATTGAATTATTCCCTAAAAAACCAAATATAATCTTAACTACTTCTGGCAATATAATAATTAATACTTTTTACGCCGACACAAAAAGAAAATTTAGCAATGGAGAAAAATATATTTTCCCAACTCCTATTACATATCTAGAAAATAAAAATACACCACTCCCAAATTTTAATAATCATTACGCAAATGAATTGGAAATTAGAAAAAAAGAAAAATACGCTTCTTTTAATAATTACATCAATGGAAAAATCAAAGCCATTAAGCGAAAGATTGATAATATAAATAACGATGTAGAAAAAGCCAACAAAGCCCTTCATCTAAAAGATGATGCTGATATAATTTTGTCAGAAAACTTAAATCTTAAATCTCATAAAGATTGTTTAATCATAGACGGCAAAAAGATTCAATTAGATATTAAAATCACTATTTTAGATAATGTTACAAGCATGTATAAAAAGGCTAAAAAAGCTAAAGAAACAATATTATTAAGCAATAAAAATATTGAAAACGCACAAAAAGAAATTGATGCCTACAATGAAATCTTAGCTAGATTTAATCCTAGCGATGAATTTAAAGCAGATAAAATCATGCAAGAAATAGGCATGATAAAAAAGAAAAAAGAAATTAAACAAACTGTTTTTAATACGCCTTATAAAATCAATTATAATGGCACAATTATTTATTTTGGAAAAAACGCTTCACAGAATGATTATTTATCATTTGTTATGAAATTAGATCGAGAATTCACATGGTTGCACATTAAAGATAAATCCGGATCGCACATCGTTATTTGCAATAAAAAGCCAACAGAAAAAGAACTTCTTTTGGCTGCGGAAATATCTCTTCTTTGTTCAAGAGCCATATCTGGTGAAGTAATATATACAAAAAAGAAAAATGTCCGACGTGGACATTCTCTTGGTGAAGCAATTTTGAAGAATTATTCTGTCATTAGAATCAATAATATTTCTAAAGAAACAAAAGAATTATATTCGAAAATTGTTCATTAAATTGTGTATTTTTTAATCATATCGAATGTTGCAAGTGTTGGATAATTTTGTTGTCTTAATATTTCATAGACCACTATTGCAACAGAATTAGATAAATTTAAACTTCTTGCAGTCGATAGCATAGGGATTCGAAGCGTGAATTCTTTGTTTTGAGACAATATCTCTTTATCAATTCCAGTTGATTCTCTTCCAAACATGACATACACATCTTCAATAGGTGAAGAAAAATCTACATGTGAATATACTTTTGAACCATATTTGGTAACATAATATATTTTCTTTCCATTAAACTTTTTTGCAAAATCTTCATATGAATCATAAATGATATAATTTGCTTCTTTCAAATAATCCATTCCTGCTCTTTTTAATGATTTATCATCAAGCGAAAAAGGTATCGGACCGATGATATGAACGATAGAATTTGTGGCCATGGCAGTTCTTAAAATATTGCCAGTATTCGCCGGGATTTCAGGATGGTATAAAATAATGTTTATCATATTTAATAATATTTTTGGCCGTCACCAAATTTATCTGTATATGCTTGTATACATTTTTTTATAATTTCTTCTGCTTTTTCACGACCGTGAATTTGATTTACAATAGTTTCTTTTCCTTCGAGTTCCTTATATACACTGAAAAAATGTTTTATTTCCTGAAGAATGTGATCTGGTATGTTTTTTATATCATTAAATGAATTGAAAACAGGATCATTTTTACATATCGCTAATATTTTTGCGTCTTTACTTCCACCATCAATCATTTCAAGAATCCCAATTGGATAACAATCAACAATTGCTAATGGAACTATCTCTTGTGAACAAATTACTAAAACATCAAGCGCATCGCCATCATCTGCTAAAGTGCGTGGAATAAAGCCATAATTTTGTGGGTAGTGTGTTGATGTATATAAAATGCGATCAAGATAAAGAGCGCCTGAATATTTATCGAGTTCATATTTATTCTTGCTTCCTTTTGATATTTCTATACACGCTAGAAAAGATTGGGGGTTGATTCTCTTAGGATCAACTCTGTGCCAAATATTCATTGGATTTCCTCCTATTACTGGATTATTATATCACAAAGAAAGCGCATACATAAACATTAATATATTGCTTGTTAATTGAAAAAGTAAATGCAACATATCATCCGCTCACATTGCATTTATTTTTTTATTTGGATCGCCATATTTACCATGTTTAATTAAATAAATCTGAGAAATCTTTATTGCTTACAATTTTGTAGAAAGTATCACCATATTTGATTATTTTAGGACTATATATTAATAAATCTTTACTTAAACCATCAAGGAAATATACAGCTTCGTTATTAGGCATTTCTTCGTCGGTTGCTTCGATGAATTCTATTTCACTTAAATATGAAATCTTCTTATAAACATTCTTATTGTCAATTTCATATATCTCAAATTCCGCTCCATAATTTTCAATACTAAATGTGGTTTCATAGTTTACAATATATGGGAACTGTATTGATTGATCGTATACATAGTCAAAATTTTGCTTCGCTTTTTCATCGTAAACATTCATAAAATATCCTTGAGAATATTGGTTTACGCCGATTTCATACTCAACGCCATCAACAAAATAAGAATATGAAAAATTGTTACTGCAACCATAACAATAGCTTATAAATTGCTTTTTAACTCTTGTATTAAACATTTTGCAAACACTTAAAATATCGTTTTTATCATTTGAATAATTGTTTGTATTCAGCAAACCTGGTCGTACATCTCCGCCTGATGCACGAATTTTTTTTGCCACTTTTTCAATTTTGTTTATATCAAGTTCATTTATCCATGTAAGAATATCAGAAATTGGCACATATCCGTCTTCATCAGGCAAAGTGTTGTTGCATCCACTTAGTAGTAAGATTGCTTCTATAAATATAATTGGAATTATTTTTTTCATACTTATCACCTATATTCAATCAACATATCAAAAATTGAAAGCCTTCCTTTGTTTCTATCATTAATTGGATTTTCACTAAAACCACTGAATCTAAATTTATTAACATCAACAGGAAAGAATAAATTCAAATGAGTTGGATTATTTCTGTCAGTCGATAATTCTATATCATTCCACAAATCCACTAATGTGACATATGAATCATTTATAAAAATTTCTATTTTATATGTCGAATTATCCGCGCTTACTCTTTCATCATTGCTCCACCACGAAATATCAAAATCAATTCGCTTAATATCTGCTTGAGTTGTATATTCAAGATAAGCATTACCATTTCCGATTCGCCGTGTAGAGATATTTATACATTGATGCATTATATAACCACATCTTAATGAATTAACTGTTATAGGTTCATCAATATCATCAAAAGTCATCGGTGACGATAATTCTTGCATATAATAAGCATCTTGTGCTACGGGAGGTTTCTCTTTAGGGATATAGTGATAAATTGAATTATAGCCAGGCGAATAGTATGCAGATTTATCTGTAAAAACATAATGATCAGTTCTCTCTTTTGGAAGAGAAGGAAGAATTTTTAATGTCCAATAATCAGAAATCTGCTCGGTAAATTGAGCATCTATATTTTTGTGATTAGAACCCCTTCCCCAGCCAAAGTTGCCATAAAGTATATCGTTTGTTTCGTCGTAATCATACGCAACTACCGCATGGCCGACTATATCTTTTCCATATTTCCAATTACCTCCAACAAACGCTGGTCGACCACTTTTAATAATTTCGATAATTTCGTTTCTTATTCTCGTTTTCTCTTCTTGAGAATTATTTCTCAGCCTTGAAGTTACAATCTCGACATTACTATGTAATTTTTGATTAGATTCAATGTAAGATTGTAAATTATCATTTGTAACGAAATAATCATTGTTAACCTCAGAGACACCATATTCATTTGGCTTGGTTGCATAATATAAACCGGTATCAATTCCTTCATTATTATCAGTTGTTCTCTTGATGTTAGGGATTTTTTTAAAATATCCATCATTCTTTTCAAAAAGTGAAACATTTGTTACACTACTTAAAACCGATGCTATCGATAACAACATCATTGTTACATTTTTAATCATATTTTCCCTCCAAAAACATGAAATTATAGCGTTTAACAACGGTTTTAATTCTTTTAACTATTTTCTAAATATATTTTCTCATATAAGCACTTTTTTAGCAAACACAATTATCTATTTAGTTCTTTCAATTAATAAATACAAACAATAAATAAAAACCTACAAAAAATTTATTTTTTTCTTTAAATGTGTAAAATATATTCAGGATGACAAAGAAAAAGATTCTATTAATAAATTTATTGCCACTTCTGATCTCATCATGCGGACAAAATACAAATAATGTGCATATTTTAAGAAATGGTGATATCTACAAAAAAGATATAACCTCTTTTGACGATGTTTTAGTGGAAACAACATATGAAGAAATTTCATCCCTTATAGAAAATGAAGAGGGCTCACTTCTTCTAATTCATCAAAATGAATGTCATTATTGCATTGAAAAACAACCATATTTTGTAGATTTAGTTAAAAATACATCTTCATTAATATATTCAATCAATATAGATAAAAGCTTAGATGAATTCGATAAACTAATGAAAAGTGAAATTTTTGATGCTTTAGCTTTTCAAGGCACACCAAGTTTTTATGTGCTTGGATCAAATATAGCTAAAAGAATACCAAATTCAAGAATCGGTGGTTCAATTATGCTTCAAAACGCAATGAACGACTACGTTTATTATTCAAATATATATGCTTTTACAAATATAGAAAAATATCATGAGATGTTAAATGATTCGCTTAGCGAAGGATTGGTAACAATTCTAATGGATAGGTCAAATATTGAATTAATGAGGACGTATAAAACTTTTATCAAAGAAAAAATCTATAATACAAATAAGGCAGTCGCTCTAATTGATATAAATAAATTTGATAAAGAAACAATTAAAAAAGAATTTAATATAGATTCATTAACTCTTCCAACAGGAATATATAGTAAAAATAAAACAAGAATTACGTACGAATTCTCTCCCACAAAAGATAATTCTGAATTCTTGTCAAATTATTTATAATTTAGAAGTTTCTAAACGCACCATCGCTCTTTTAATTGCAAGCTCAGCACGTTTGACATCGAGGTTAATATCTTTTTCATCTAGTCTATTTTTAGCGCGTTCAAGCGATTTATTAGCGCGTTTTATATCTATTTCATTTGATTTCTCAATAGCATTGGTTAATATAACGGTCTTGTCGTTCTCTACATTTATAGCTCCACCATGAATAGCGTAATAAATTGTTTTACCATTTTTAACAATGTGCATTGTTCCAATGTCAATTGCGCCGATAAGAGGTGCATGGCCACTTAAAAATGTTCTATATCCAGTTGTCAATTTTATCGTTAAAGAATCAACATCTAATTCTTCGTAAAGACCTTTTGGAGTAACTATGGATAATTTAAAAGACATTACTTAACTTCTCCTGCTTTTTTCTCAACATCTTCAATTGTGCCTGCATAAAGAAAGGCACTTTCAGGATAATGATCATATTTTCCTTCTAGAATTGCTTTAAAAGAACGAATTGTGTCTTTAACCGGAACATAAACTCCTTTAAAACCATTAAATCCTTCAGCAACATGGAATGGTTGAGATAAGAAATTTCTAATCCTTCTTGCGCGATTTACAATCGCCTTGTCTTCATTAGAAAGTTCATCCATACCCAAAATCGCGATGATATCTTGAAGTTCTTTATATCTTTGTAGAATTTTTTGCACTTCACGAGCGACATAATAATGTTCTTCCCCGACAATTCTTGGATCTAAAATATTTGACGAAGAATCAAGAGGGTCGACAGCCGGATAAATACCTAAAGCTGCAGTATTTCTATCAAGAACTGTTTTTGCATCCAAATGAGAGAATGTTGTAGCAGGAGCTGGATCAGTTAAATCGTCAGCAGGAACATAAATTGCTTGAACAGAAGTAATTGAACCATCTTTTGTTGATGTGATTCTTTCTTGAAGTTGTCCCATTTCTGTCGCAAGAGTTGGTTGATAACCAACAGCAGAAGGCATTCGACCTAAAAGAGCGCTTACTTCGCTACCTGCTTGGGTGAAACGGAAAATATTATCTATAAATAACAAAACATCTTGGTGTTTCGTATCGCGGAAATATTCCGCCATTGTAAGAGCGCTAAGTCCAACACGCATTCTAGCTCCTGGTGGTTCATTCATTTGTCCAAACACAAGAGCGGTTTTTGACAAAACACCACTTGCTTTCATTTCATAATATAAATCGTTTCCTTCGCGTGAACGTTCTCCAACGCCAGCAAAAACTGAAATACCATGCTGTTCAGTAGCAATATTATGAATCAATTCTTGAATTAAGACAGTTTTTCCGACACCAGCACCACCGAAAAGGCCAACTTTTCCACCTTTCATATAAGGACAAAGTAGGTCTATAACTTTAATACCAGTTTCAAACATCTCGGTTGTAACGTTTTGATCTTTAAATGAAGGTGCGCTTCTATGTATTGGAAGCCTTACTACATCATCAAAATTGTCACCTAAATTATCGATTGGTTCACCTAAAACATTAAACATTCTTCCAAGCGTTTTTTCTCCAACAGGAACACTTATTGGCGCTTTAGTATCGATAACTTCAAGCCCTCTTAATATGCCTTCAGTTGGGCCCATCGCCACGCAGCGAACGATATCGTCGCCAATATGTTGTGCAACTTCGACAACTAATTTCTTATCGTTTGGCATTTTAACAACAAGGGCAGTTAATAGCTCAGGCAAATGTTCATCTAAAAATCGAACATCAATAATAGGTCCTACAGCTTGAACAACTTTTCCTAAATTCATTTTTTCCATAAGTGTTCTCCTTATTTATCAATTTGACCTGCAACTACCTCGTTAATTTCTTGTGTAATTGCGGCTTGTCTAGCTTTGTTATATTCAATTGTTAATTTCTTAATTAAATCGTCAGCATTATCGTTTGCATTTTCCATTGCGTTTCGTCTAGAACCTTGTTCACTTACTTGCGCTTCAATTATTTTTTGATAAAGAAGCGAATTTACATATAATGGAACAAGTTCACTGATTAGTGATTCAACATTTGGATCAAATATTGGAGCATAGCCATTATTTGTCGCGGTCTTTTGAGTTTTATTTATCGGTAATATATCAATCTTGTTTGGCACAAACTTAATTGAGTTAACATATTTTGTATATATTAGTTTTATGCTTCTATATTTTCCACTTAAAAACTCATTTAACAAATATCTCCCCAATTTAACTACATCACTGTAATTAATCTTTTCATTGAGTAAAACAAAATCATCGATCGTAGTAAATCCCAAAGAAGAAAAATAGTCATTTCCTTTTATTCCAATTGGAACGATGATAGATGTTTTTTCGTTAACATTTTCCAATACATATTTGAAAACTTCATTATTGTAAGAAGCACATAATCCTAAATTTGAAGATATTACGACAATCAAATCTTTTCCGTTATTATTAGGTAGAAAATATTTTTGTATATCTTCATTATCTTTTTCATTTAAAGAAGACAACAAAATATTCACAAGTGAAATAATTTCATTTGTGTAGCATTCGTTTTGGAACATAATGTTTTTGAAACGTTTTAATTTAACGCTTGCAACAAGTTCCATCGCTTTAGTTATTTTTTTAGTCGAATTTATCGAACTAATGCGACGTTTTGTCTTATTTAAATTTTGTGCCATATTTATTTTATTTCTAAAAAGTCAGAAATTACTTTTTTAAGATTATTAGTTAGCTCATCACTAAGAATTTTCTTTTCATTAATTTCATCAATAATCTCATGATGAGACGTTTTTATATATTCATATATATCATTTAATGTCGATTTTATTGATGAAATTTCAATATTTTCTAACAAACGATATTTAGCGGCAAAAAGTTCTATTATTTGTCTATCAACTGGATATGTATCGTATTGATTTTGCTTTAAAACTTCCATGAGAATTGCTCCGTGGCGAAGAACTTTTTTAGTATCTTCATCAAGATCACTTCCAAATTGGGAGAAAGCTTGAAGTTCGCTATAGCTAGCAAGCTCAATTTTTAAAGAATTTGCAACTTGCTTCATAGCTTTTATTTGTGCGGCACTTCCAACACGAGAAACAGAAAGTCCTGAATCAATAGCAGGTCTTTGACCAGCATTAAATAAATCGCTCATGAGGAATATTTGTCCATCAGTAATTGAAATAACATTTGTTGGAATATATGCAGAAATGTCTCCTGCTTGAGTTTCAATAATTGGAAGAGCAGTAATTGAACCACCGCCATTTTCATCATTTAGTTTACAAGCTCTTTCAAGAAGTCTTGAGTGAAGATAGAATACATCACCCGGATAGGCTTCTCTTCCACTTGGACGTTTTAAAAGAAGGGATAATGTTCTATACGAAACCGCATGTTTACTTAAATCATCGAAAATAATGAGAACATCTTCACCTTTATGAAGCCATTCTTCCGCCATTGCCATGCCTGAATAAGGCGCTAAGTAAAGCAAAGGAGCTAGTTCACTAGCGGTTGCGCTGACAACAACTGTATAGTCCATTGCGCCAGCAGTTTTTAATTTATCAACAAGAGATGCAACTGTTGAATTTTTTTGTCCTATTGCAACATAAATGCATTTAACATTTTGATTTTTTTGATTAATGATTGTATCGATTGCAATTGCAGTTTTCCCAGTTTGACGATCACCAATAATGAGTTCACGTTGGCCTCGTCCAATTGGTATCATAGCATCAATTGCTTTAATCCCTGTTTGAAGAGGTGTGTCGACGCTTTTGCGATACATAACACCCGGAGCAATTACTTCAACAGGACGGAATTTATCTGTTTTAATATCGCCTAATCCATCAAGAGGTTGTCCAAGAGCGTTAACTACTCTGCCAAGCAAAGTGTCACCAACAGGAACTTTAACAACACTTTTTGTGCGTTTAACTAAATCGCCTTCTTTAATAAGAGTATCATCACCCAAAAGAACGCATCCAACGTTTTCTTCTTCTAGGTTCATGACCATTCCGTATACATCATGAGGAAAAATAACCAGTTCACCTAGCATTGCTTTATCAAGACCGTAAACCAAAGCAACACCATCACCTATTGTGATAACTGTTCCAACATCGTCGGATTCAACTTTGTGAGAAAAATCCTCAATTTGTTTTTTAATTAAAGCACTAATTTCTGAAGAATCAATTTTCATTATTTTTGCTCCTTTCATTTAACATTTGTTTCATATTTACTAGCTTATATTTTATTGAACCATCAAAAACATGATCATTAACCGCGACCTTGACGCCACCAATAAGACTTTCGTCAATTTTGTTGATTAATTCTACTCTATGATGAAGCACATCACTTATGGAAACCTCAATTCTATTTATTTGTTCTTTTGTTAAATAATTAACCGAATAGACATATCCATCGAATATTCCTAATTCTTGATTAGCCAATTTATTGAATTCATTCTTGATGTGTTTTATTTCGATAAATCGATGCTTTTTAATCAATAGCTTAATAAATGATGAAAAATTTTCTAATTGATATTTGCTTGTCAATTCGTCAACAAATTTAAAACGCTGTTCTTCTTTGACAAAATATGACTCAAGAATTTTTGATATTTCCACATTATTTTTTAAAAGATCATAAAAATCATTAAAAACATTTTTGTATTCAATTATCTTATGTTCTTCTTTGGCTATGCTTAATAGTGCGGAAGCATATCTTGTCGAAAGCGAATCCATTATTTTTTATCCTTTGTTAAATCATTAACGAAAGAATCAATCAATCTTTCGTTGTCTTTTTCATCAATCTCACGGCCAATAATTTTACTACTAGCTTTCATGGCGACATCCACAATTTCTTTATGAATGTCATCTTTGCTTTTCTCGATTTCTCTTTCAATATCTTTTTGAGCTTTATCGAGTTGATTTTGAGCTTCTAGTTTTGCTTGTTCGATAATTTGTTCTTTTTCTTGTTGTGCATCTAACTTCGCTTGTTCAATAATTTCAAGCGCTTGTTTTTTACTATCTTTAACGTTTTCTTCAGCTTCTGAAATAATATTTCTTGTTTTTAATTCTCTATCTTCGGCGGTTTTAATTTTATCTTCGATATAATCTCCACGCTTTTTAATATATGCTTTCACAGGTTTATAACCAAAAAAGAAAGCAATTAAAATAAGAACTATAAATGCCGCAAAAACTGCTAAAAAATCCCACACATTAAATGATATTCTTTCCAGAAATTGAGAAGAATCAAGTGGAACATCTGAGCAACTTGTCATAGCAAAAGAAAGCATAATAAGACAACTAATCTTAATGATTTTTTTCTTATTCATAAGATGCACCTCCTAAAAATTAATGAACAATTAAACCAGGCAAAACGAAAATAATTAAAATAGCTACTAAAAGAGCGTAAATACCACAAGTTTCAACAAGAGCAGTACCAATAATCATATTGGAACGAAGAGTCTTGCTTGCTTCTGGATTTCTTGCCATTCCATCAAGAGCTTTTGTGATAAGCAATGCTTCACCGATTGAAGAGCAACCTGATGAAAAGATAGCAATAGCCGCTGCAATAGCGATAAGACCAATATCAGTCATTTTGTTTCATCTCCTTTCTAGAACCAACAGTAAGCTCTTCTGTTGGATCTGGTTTTTCTTGTGCAACAAACAATGCAGTTAAAAATACAAACACAATCGTTTGAATACAAGTCGAAAATACATCAAAATACGCATGCAATACAGGGGTTACAACTGGTATAAGAAGCATATCAATTGGTTTTCCATATGCAGTACCGGCATTAACAATACCGAATAATGCTGCACCAGCGTTTTCTAGTCCCCAGTTAACAAGCGTAATTAAAACCCATCCTGTTAAAGCATTTCCAAACAAACGGAGTGTTAAGGAAAGAAGCGGAGCCCACATACTCAATAAGTTTGCAGGTAAAAACAATGGGACAGGATCGATAAATCTTTTAAAATAATGCCATTTTGTATATCTGATCGATGTTATGTGAATCATCAAAAAAGTAAACAATCCGAGAGAAAGAGGCACAGGAAGATACGCCATAGGAGTTGGAAGACCTGTAATACCAACAATAAAATTGGAAAATAAGAAGCAAATAATGGGAAGTAAAATTCCACCAAAATTTTCAAATCCTTCACCCATTGTTGAAGCAGTAAAAGAGTCGATTTTTTCAATAGCAAAATCCATTACAAACAATAAACCCTTTGGTTTTTTAGTTGCATCAGCGCGCTTCGCCATAATTCCTGCGATTATAAAAACAACAGAAAAAATAAGACAAATAGCCACACAAATGATTGTCTCTAAATTTGGAGCAAATATTATATTCTTTTCACTAAATAAACCGCTCATTATTTTTCATCCTTATTAAGATTTTCTGAGATAGTTATTGGATTTTTCTTTTCTTTCATCATGACAATAACTAAGACAATTTGCATTGGAAGAACACCAATTAAATCGCCCCATAAAGAAAAATCAAATGCGCTTATCGGCGAAAAGAAAACATTTTCTCCTACAATAAAACCAAATTGAAATAAAGCTGTTAGAAGAAAAGATAACAAAATTAACAAAATTCTTACAAAATAGAAAAGCATAAAGTAAAAAGTTTTGTATGTTTTCAAACCGACTTCACTGCCTTTGTAAGTAAGCAATATATTGATGATTCCAACTGTTGATCCAATTGAAACTCCAATAAGCCAACCGGTTTGATTAAAAACAAATAAAGGAATTAAGCTAAGCAAACATAAAAAAAGCATAACAATGCCCCCGAGTAGAAGCATCCTTTGAAGTTCATTTAATTGGCTTATCCATTTCTTCATAAAAAATATACTTTCTTGCAATCCATATTATTACTATGAAAAACTAAAAAGTCAAAGAAAAAATATTTATATTTTCATAAGAAAAACTTTTTATTAACGCGCACTTAGTAAATGCAACAAAAAAGGCGGTTGAACCGCCCTAAATATTTTTAATTAAATGCGATGCTTTTTTAGTTCCGCAGATTTAATAATTCCGTTTTCGTATTTAATTTCAATCTCTCCTTGAATCAATGGAAGACAATAATCTTTAAACGTTTTATCCATGTGATGAACATCATTCATCATCGATGTTGGCACAACTCTTTCAACATTGGCAATTTTACTAATATCGACAGGTTCGTAATGAACTTTGTATGGATTAGATGAAATGCGTTTAATTGCAATCATGTGTCCACTCATACCTTCGAGAGCTTTTTTAACAGCCATTTTTCCACATTCAATTGTTTCTTCTTGATCAACTTTGCTGACTAAGAATGCATACGCTCTTTGAGGAAGCGATAATTCAATTGCACGAGTTGGAAGGTCAAGTTTATCTTCAATTATTGAAGCTAAATCAATTGCAGCTCCACCAAGTTGTTTGTGACCAAATGAATCGATACGAACTTTACTTTCATCTCTTTCAAACTCAATACCTTCACTTATAGCAGCTATGCAATAACCTTTTTTGGCAAATATTTCTTTTGCATTTTTAACAAAATCATCAACATCAAATTTGTTTTCAGGAAGATAAATTAAATCTGGTCTATCTTCTCCCTCTAATAAATCAACACTAGCAGTTAACCAGCCGGCATTTCTTCCCATGATTTCAATAATGTATACTTTTCCTTTTTTATAACATTTAGCGTCAATGCAAATTTCTTTTACAGTATTAACGACATATTTCGCAGCACTGCCAAAGCCATTTGAGTGATCTGTTTCCGCTAAATCGTTATCGACAGTTTTTGGAACGCCCATTACTTTGATATCGAGATTAAGTTCTTTGCATAATGTTGATAATTTGTAACATGTATCCATCGAATCATTGCCGCCATTGACAAATACATAACCAATATTGTGCTTTTTCAAAGTTTCAATAATAGTTTTATATTCGTCGTCATGGTAATCCTTAGGAAGTTTATGACGCGATGTACCTAAAACAGAACCTGGAGTTTGTTTAAGTAATTCAATTGTTTCATAATCTTCTTTGTTTAAATCGATAAGTTCATCACATAAAAGGCCTTCAATACCATGAAGTGACCCATAAATATGTGATATTTCTTCGGGGTGAGCTTGTGCCTCTCTAATCGCACCATAAAGCGATGAATTAATTACTGATGTTGGTCCACCTGATTGAATATAGACCATAGCTTTTTTTGACATATATATATTCCTCTTTCTATTTGATTTGTATATGAATGTTTTTTAAAACATCAAATGCTTCATTTTGAAGTTTTTTATCAATACCAGACGTTAAATCTTTTTCAATTATTATATGAGCATCAGGATTAGCCGCCTTTGCAATAACAGCGTTTGATAAAACACAAATATATGAAACAAGGCCGATTAAAGTAATTTGATCAAAATGATTTTCCTTTAAATAATCAAACAATAATGATGAACCAAAGGTGTTCTTTTCAAAAACAAGATGTTCTTTTGATAATTCTTTAATTTCGCCAAAGAAATCTTCTCCTCCACTGTTTCTAATACAATGAGATATTGGAAGATTTTTGCCTTCTTCGCTCATCAAGTAATTATCTTCGTGCACATCTTTGGTAAACACAACTTCTTCACCATTATCTTTAGCGCTCTTGATACGATTAGCAATTGGCTTTTCTAATTCAATCGCATCATCAAAACCAAGCGTTCCATTTACGAAGTCATTTTGATAATCAACTACAATTAATAATTTTTTCATATCAATCTTTAATAATTTTATGAAAAATAAAATCTTGTGTAAATAACTATTAAATATTGTTAGATGATTGTTTGCGTTTTTTAAAACAAATAAATTCGATAATTAATTTTTAAATAAAAGATTTCAAAAGCGGAAATATGAATTAAATGACTTTCAATATATGTATAATTAACCAAACAAAAAGAAAGGAGGAATTATGAAAATTTTTAATATCATTAAATCAATCTTTTTATATTTGAGTTTTGTTCTAGCTGGGGTTACTTTTGTTTTAGGAAGCATAACATTAAATACCACAGATGCCGCTATTAGTGCTACATGCATAAATTTTGTCATATTAGGTTTTGTTGATTTCTTTATGTTCAATGCAAAAAACTCTATTGTAAAAAGAATTGGCGTTGGACTAACAACAGGTTTTATGATTGTCATTTTATACGCTAGTATTGCGGCAGCAGAATATGCAATTGCCGCAATTCTCGGGGTAGCCGCTGTTAGTGTTTATGCACTTTATTTTATTCTTTTATTAATTGAATATATTGCATATAACAAATCCGTTGAAAATGACCCTCAAAAAAATCCAAAAATTCAAAAAATAATTGAATGGAAAAAACTTTTGGATGAAGGCATTATTTCAAAAGAAGAATTCGAAAAGCAACGTCAAGCAATCCTTAATCTTGATTCTTCTAAAAAATAAGCAATTTTTAAATTTGACA
>DNPJ01000071.1:8024-8191 GCA_003501485.1 Bacillota bacterium | reverse complement strand
TATTCCACTCCGGAAATATTAATGGTCTCTGTTGCATAAACCGATGTACCAAGATATGGTTGTTCAGCACTCGAACCAATTTCGTCTGCTATTTCCCAATCTGCATCCGCTTTAAAAGCCTTCTCAATGTTTTTTAAATCAGTGACTGTTGCGTTTTCCATCGTAAT
>DNPJ01000071.1:1091-7852 GCA_003501485.1 Bacillota bacterium | reverse complement strand
ATAGAAGAAGAACTGTTGTCGCATGAGGCAAGCGACGTCATCATGATAAGTCCGCTCAGTAATATTGATATTGTTTTTTTCATCCTCTTTTCCCTCCATTTTTGAAAATATATTTTATACTATAAACAAAATCAACATAGATTTATTTAAAAAATATATAATATTAATAGTATGAATGAGCTTGATGTATCCATAATTATTCCTTGTAAAAATAATGAGAGAAGTTTATCGCGTTGTTTAAATTCAATAATTAATCAAAATACTTCTAAGAAGTATGAGGTTATAATTGTTTCAGATCCAAGCTCAGACAAAACTTATGAAATTATTGATGCATATGCTGAAAATTTTTCTTTTATCAAACATATAAAACTACAAGCAACCCCTATCGGTGTTGCAAGAGACATTGGAATCAATGCTTCAAGTGGAAAATATCTAATGTTTATCGATGCAGATGACTATTTTACTAACGATGCAATCGAAACAATGGTAACTACTATCGAAAAAGAACAAGCCGATATTGTCAATGCTTCTTTTTATTATGTTAGGGGCACAAAAATTAAAAAGAATTTTTTTACAAAAAAAGCAGTACTTAATTGTAAAGGAATGTTAAAAGAATTGATGAAGGATTCTTTTATGCACGGATTTATGTGGAACAAAATATATAAATCTGAACTATTAAAAAATCAAAGATATGTCCTTCCAAAAAAGAATATTATTCGTGAAGATGTTTTAACAAATTTTCAAATATTTTTAAAATGCAGCAAGTTAGTGATGATTAACAAACCAATCTATTTCTATGATAAAACATATGAATCCACCACAAGTGCCAAAGATAAAACACGAGTGCCATGGTTTATAACAATATTTGCAATTGAAAAATATCTTCTTGAAAAATTTAAACCAGAATATCTTCAAATGTATCGTCATCTTCACCTAAGAAGAAAACTATTAATATTTGGCGATCAAATAATTGTTAAAAAAGGATATACAAAAGAAGAATTTAAAAATTTAAAGAAACAGTGTTCAATTCTTTTAAATATATTAAAGAAAAAAGATATATTGCCACTTGAAAATCAAATTTGGTCTGATTTTATAAAAAACAATTTTTAACATATAAAAAAGGTGCGCCAGTCGGCACACCATATATGTTTTATAATAAATTAAAGTTTGTTTTCTGAACCTAAAACATCACGGATTTTGTGTTTGACAAGATCTTTGACATTTTTGCGTCCATCACCAAGATATTGACGTGGGTCAAAGTGTTCAGGATGTTCATCGAAATGTTGACGAATACCAGCTGTCATTGCTAAGCGAAGATCGCTATCGATGTTAATCTTGCAAACTGCCATAGAAGCGGCTTTGCGAAGTTGATCTTCTGGGACACCAACTGCATCAACAAGTTTTCCACCATGAGCATTAATGATCTTAACGTATTCTTGATTGACTGAACTTGAACCATGCAAAACAATTGGGAATCCTGGAAGACGTTTGCTTACTTCTTCAAGAATATCAAATCTTAATGGAGGTGGGCATAAAACACCATCTGCATTACGTGTGCATTGTTCTGGTTTAAATTTATAAGCCCCATGGCTTGTTCCGATAGCAATTGCTAAACTATCAACACCAGTTCTTCTAACAAATTCTTCAACTTGTTCTGGTCTTGTGTACGATTCATTTCCGTGCTCAACTTTGACATCGTCTTCAATGCCGGCAAGTGTTCCAAGTTCAGCTTCAACTGTTACATATGGAACATGAGCGTGAGCATATTCAACAACTTTTCTTGTGATAGCGATATTTTCTTCAAATGGTTTGCTTGAAGCATCAATCATAACAGATGTAAAACCACCATCAATGCAATCTTTGCAGATTTCAAAATCAGCACCATGATCTAGGTGAAGAACAATTGGAAGTCCTGTATCTTCAACAGCGGCTTCAACCATGTTTTTTAAATAACATTGTTTTGCATATTTTCTTGCTCCAGCAGAGACTTGAAGAATAACAGGTGAATTGCATTCCTTAGCAGCTTCTGTAATAGCTTGGACAATTTCCATGTTATTGCAGTTAAATGCACCGATGGCGTAACCGCCGTCGTATGCTTTTTTAAATAATTCTTTTGTATTAACTAATGGCATAGTTAGTTACTCCTTCTTTCTTTACGCTAATATTGTATGCAAAAATTATTAAAAATAAAATGAAAAAGAAAAAAAGAATAATCTTATTATTGTCTATACTTTTTTATATTTGCTATTTTCAAGAAATTTAGAGATATCTTTATTCTTAAAATTCGTTGAAAATAATAAATTCTTATTTGCGTCAAAGTATTCAATTCTTTCTAAACTCTCTTTTGAATCAATTATCAATGAATAGTAGTCAACTTTCGTTAAATCAAGCTTTTGTTCTTTTCTAAAAATCCTTACAATTCTTAGCTCTTTTTCAAAAATAATCACTTTTTCATATAAGGCTTTCACAAGGAAAAATACACCAAAAATAACAAAAAATGACGCAACAATTATAAATAGAATCATACTTTCAAAAGAAAGTTCAGAATTAATCAAAGAATAGTATATTGAAAGCCATGAACAATTAATTCCAAAAACTAAAGAAAATATTGCAATAATGAATGAGATTATATTCGGTTTAGATATTTTTTTATTCATAATTCACCTGCTTTTATATTATACAAAAAGAAAAGAAGACCGCAAAATGACAAGTTACAGCTAGTCAAAAAATGGGAGAAAGG
Source organism: Bacillota bacterium (assembly GCA_003501485.1). GTDB lineage: Bacteria > Bacillota_I > Bacilli_A > RFN20 > CAG-826 > Fiminaster. The sequence goes on along the minus strand of DNPJ01000071.1, from coordinate 5,112 downwards.
AGGCGATCTTCTTTTTGTAATTTTATAATATCATAAAAATCACTAAATGTTTAGAAAACTTAAATAAAATAATTTTAGTTGTTAAAATAATCTTTACCTCGCAAACTGACAAACTAAACATAGTTTTTGTCTTTAACGCCGCATTTTTTCTTTCAATTCGCAAAAACGTTTACTTTTCTTAACATAAAATATGATTTACAAAATGATATTGTTTTAAAATACACCAGAACAAAAATTGAATACATTACTTTTAAAAATATAAATAAGTAAAATTGTAAAATATAGCGATCTTTAATTTACAACCATAAAAAATTAATAATATTAAAAAATTGATAAGTGATTTACTTTGCTTTCAATTATTCAAGATATGATATATTTTTGTTATGGAAAAAGGGATTATTTTATGGAAAAAACGTATCGAAATAAATATTTAAAAGCTGTTACATTTTCATTTGATGATGGAGTGAACAACGACATCAAAGTTGTGAATCTTTTAAACAAATATGGTCTAAAAGCAACATTTAACATAAATACCGGAAAAGCAAGCCACGATGATAAATGGATTTTTGAAGGAAAAGAGGTTTACCACTTAACACTGGAAGAAATGAAAAATTATTATAAAGGTCACGAAATTGCTTCTCACTCATTTTCTCATCCCCATATCGAAAAACTCACCCATCAAGAAAAAAACGAAGAAATTAAAAAGGATTTATTTAATATTGAGCATAATTTCCAACAGAAAGTAAAAGGTTTTATTTCGCCTTATGGTGTTAGAGACGATGATTTATTTTTAGTCATGAAAGAAAACAACATCCTTTTTGGAAGAGGCGTATTTAATACTCATAAGTTTGATATACCTAAAAATTTACTCGATTATCAGCCTTCATTAAGAATGTTTGAAAAAGATTTCGATAAAGTTGTTGATGAATTTATAAAACTCAAACCGACAAAAAAGCAAGTTTTATTCATATGGACCCATTCATATGAAATAAACACAAAAGAAAGATGGGATGAATTTGAAAATTTATTAATTAAATTATCAAAGCAAAAAGACATATATTTCTGTGCAAATTCAGAAGCACTACTTTAAATATAAATCATTGATGATTAAAAATGATTAATTATTGAACAATTGATGATTGTTTTTAAAGCTTTTTTCATACAATTGAACCATTTTGAAAGCGCTTTTAACATAGTTATACGTGGTTCTATTAATGGAACAATTAAAGAAAGGAAACTAAAATGAAAAAAGCAATTGTACCAATGCTTAGCCTTCTAGCTGTAACAGCAGTTGGAAGTTTATTTAGCAAACCAATAAGCGCAAAAGCGGCCGCAAATGCAAACGGTTGGGATTATGATGCATATAATCCAACAGATCACGCCTCAGATTCGCCATTTACTTTATGTTGGGGAAATACAAATACTCGATCGATGCGTTTAACTGAGCAAGCTTCAATGTTTTATGATGTTCCCGCTTTCGGAACAAGAGGCATGCACAAGTCAACATTTGATTTATCAACGTTTGAATTCACCGTTGAATTATCGCATAGATCAAATTTAGTACTTCTCACATTTGGAAAAACCGCGGGAGTATATTATTCAGAAGGCAATATGATCGCAAATATTGATATTGTTCCTGCAAAATCAAACAAAATTGATGGAACAACAAATCAATATATTGTTTGTTTATCATCTTCTCCAAATAACCACAACATTTCGATTGAAGGTTTTAATGATGGAACAGATTGGGCGGATGATAATAATTTTAAAGGCGTTGCTGTCACTGCTGCTGATAATAAAATTCACATGAAATTTAATAGAGTTTCTAGTGAAAACACAGAAGTAACTGTGAATGATAGAGTTTTTACTGTAAGCAATTCTATTTTATACCAACAACTAGAAAATTCAGGACTTGCTTACAATACTCCTTCATATGTCATGGTTGGTGGCATGAATGGTTCAGGATTTGAAAAAGTTATTTTTGAACAATTCACTGACAGCAAACACACAGAATATTACTCATCAACAGGAGCATTTGGAGTAACAAAAGCCGCTATTAGCGAACTTAAAGATGCTTCATTAACTAACGGAGAAGAAGCTGAAGCATTTTTGGCTAAATACAAAACATTAAAATATAACGAGCTTGAAACTTATGATAAAACCTGGCTCAAAAATGATTATCAAGTTGTTCAAGAAAAATATGCTACTGCTACTAGCTTATCTCCTACTTTCATGTTAGAACAAAGAGTCAATGATCTCAAAGAAGCTTATGAAGTAATTGAAACAAAAGACGATATCTCAAAAGTAGAAAGTGCAATTGAAGCAGTTAACAAAGCATACGAAGAAATTGATGCTTCTACTCTTTCTGAAAGCGGAAAAGCTATTTATGATGATTCGCAAGTTGAAGTCAATAAAGCAAAAGCAAAAATCTCAATTGTAGCAACAAAAATTTACAAAGAAACTGTCGATGCTTATGTAAAAGCAGTTGCTGCTATTAATGATGTCGAAACACTTTTAAAAGCCAAAGAAGCATTAGTGGCTATACCTGTTTCTTATTCAAAATACTTCACTTCTGAAGAAGATTTCAATGAACAAGTTGCGTTAATTAATAAAGCAAAGGAAGATTTTGCTAAAAAGACAAGAAGTGACAGCAAAAACATCACCCAAGGCAATTATGCAGATATTCTCACAAACGAAGATGGTAGCCTTGTCGTATCCGCGAGCGGGTCATCACAATATGGTGACAAAACGAATTCTTCTGGTGTTTACTTTGAACAACCTGTTGCATATTCAAACTTCAGTGTAAAATTCAATATCGAAGAATTGGCTGCCGATAATACATGGATCGCTCTTGGTATTATGGAACAACCTGATATGTTCATAATCGCTGAAAATGACTCAGTTACTAACAACAAAGGCGTCTCATTTAGAATGCAAAGAACAACATTGTCAACAATCTCTGTCGAAGTATATGTCACAACGATGACTGCAACAAGATATTATGACGCTAAACTTCTTACAACTATGGATATACCATATCAACAAGACGTAACATTAAAAATGAAAAATGTTACTAAGAATTTAGGCGGCATTCTTGATAACTACTATACAATCAGTTTCAACGATGTCGAACTCAACGAAACAATCAAAGTTTCAAAAATGAAAACAGTATTCCCAAATGGCGATAACGCTTATTTATTCTTTGGTTCTCATGGTACACAAGTTGCTTACACAATTAAAGATATCAATGGTAAAAAACCATTATCTGATGATCTTAAACCAGCATCAAGTGTTCCAACATCAACTGATTCAGCACTCGAATACGAACTTGGAAGTGGGAAAGATTTATCAATCAATCTTGATACAAAAGGTGAGATGATTTCATCGGTAAAAATCGGAAAAAAAGTTGTTAGTTCCGCCAACTATACATACGAAAACAATGTTCTTACGATTAAAGCGAGTGCTCTTAGTAAACTCTCAGAAGGCGAAGAAAATGTTATTGTTGAAACAGCATATGGTTCATTAACATGGAAATTAACTGTCAAAACTTCTGGAACTACACCTGTCGATCCAGAGCCTGAAACACCAACAAATAACAATGGTTGTGGAGGTTCAATTATCGCTACAAGTGCAATTGTTTCCACTCTTGCACTAGCAGGCATTGGCTTAGTTATTTACAAAAAAAGAGAAAGAAAATAACTGACTGAAATTTTATAATAGGATGTGGGAAAATTCTCACATCCTTATTTTATATCTATGAAGAATGAAATAAAATTTATAGCCCATAGAGGCTATCACGAATACTATATCGAAAACACTTATGATGCATTTATAGAAGCTGGAAAAAGAAACAATTACGCCATCGAAACTGATATATATTTAACAAAAGATAATGTAATGATTTGCAACCACAACAATAAAATTGATGGCATGGATAAAAACATTGTTGATTGTTATTATCAAGAAATAGAAAAAATTGAGTTGCACAAAAATAATGTCACCTCGAAAGTGTGTTTATTTG
>DNPJ01000071.1:0-913 GCA_003501485.1 Bacillota bacterium | reverse complement strand
GAATTTATTTCTTTTGGTAGAGAAATATGTAAAATACTTTTAAATTTAAAGGAAAAACACAATTACGAATATCAAGTATATAGGTTAGTTTCAGAAGATAAATATATTGATGAAGCCTATTTTGATCAAATGAATATTTCTTGCTATTATGAAAAAATTAACGAACAATTAATAAAGAAATTCAGTAACAAAAACCTTGAAATTAAAGTTTGGACGATTGATGACAAATTTATTTTAGAAAAAATGGTTAATCTAGGAATAAAAACTATAACAAGCGACATTTTTGATAAAATTTAAGAAATATATTCAGATTTTTTGCCTCTAAGAAGAAGTTTTGCAGCAACTTCTCTTGGAGGTTTTTTGTTATTTACAATTTCATTAACCGCTAAGACGATAGGCATGTCGATTTTATATTTGGAACACAAATTAACAGCGGCATTTAAAGAAGCAATTCCTTCTACAACCATTCCTACTTTTTTAATAGCTTCATTTACTTCTATACCTTCGCCAATATAATGACCGCATGTATTATTTCTACTATGCTTTGATGTGCATGTCACAATTAAATCGCCTAATCCCGCAAGTCCAAAAAATGTATCTTTATTGCAGTTCATTTTTTCGCCTAAGTTTTTAAGTTCATGTACGCCCCTAGTAATTAAAGCCGCTTTTGTATTATCGCCATATCCAAGGCCATCAGAAATGCCACAAGCAATTGCAATAATATTTTTAAAAGCACCACAAAGCTCCGATCCTTTACGATCATTATTCGTATAAACCCTAAAGCACTCACTATGGAAAATCTTTTGAATTAATTCAGCCTTTTTTTCATTTTGACACGATGCAACTATACATGTTGGTATTTTTAAGGCTACTTCTTCTGCGTGTGTTGGACCTGTCAATGCAACTACTTCAT
>DNPJ01000129.1:638-6250 GCA_003501485.1 Bacillota bacterium | reverse complement strand
GTTGAAAAACGTATTGCGGCTATTTCAAATAAAGCTCGTATAAATAAAGATAAAGAATCGACATATGAAATGTCTCTTCTTGAGCCTTTACACGAAATACTGCTTAAAGGCGAACCAGCTAGACTTTTAAATATGAAAGATGAAGATTTTGAATTTGCGTTCAAGAATTATCATTTATTAACCTTGAAACCTATAATTTATGTCGCCAACGTTTCTGACAGCGATTATATGGATTTGGATAATTGCAAATATTTAAATGAGGTTAAAGAAATTGCAAATAAAGAGGGTTCTCAAGTAATACCAATTTCATGTGAAATAGAATATGAGCTTTCCTCATTGTCAAAAGAAGAAAGAATGGAATATTTGCAATCATTAGGCGCAAATGAATCAGGATTAGACAAAGTTATTAAATCAGTTTATAAATTGTTGAATCTTGAAACATTTTTTACAGTAGGTCCTGATGAATGTAGAGCGTGGACTTTTCACAAAGGAATGCTTGCGCCTCAATGTGCTGGTATTATTCATACTGATTTCGAAAAAGGTTTTATCAAAGCGGAGATCTATTCCTTTGATGACTTAACAAAATATGGAAGTGAACTTGCCTTAAAAGAGGCAGGAAAAATAAGAATGGAAGGCAAGACTTACACCATGCAAGATGGAGATATTGCTTTCTTTAGATTTAATGTATAAGGAGAAACATAATGTTTAGAATTGGATTTAGTGAAGATATTCATCCATTTAAAGAAGGAAGAAAACTATTTTTAGGTGGAATTGAAATTCCAAACGAAATAGGACTAGATGGTCATAGTGATGCTGATGTAATACTCCATGCTGTAAGCGAAAGCATTTTAGGAGCAATGACTTATGGCGACTTAGGCCATTTATTTCCAGATGATGATCCCAAATACAAAGATATTTCTAGTGTTGAAATACTAAAAGAAGTTGTTTCTATAATGAAAAAAGAAGGATTTAAAATCAACAACATTGATATTCAAGTAGCTACAGCTCATCCAAAATTAAGCAATTATATTGTTGAAATGAGAGAAAACATTGCTAGTATTCTTGGAACAAAGCCAATTAATGTTTCGATTAAAGCTATGTCGAATAATGGAGTTGGTCCAATTGGCGAAGGAAAAGCCTGCAAGGCACAAGCTTTTGTATTTTTAAAACATAAATAAACTATTGATTGAATTATATTACTCTTATATAATAAGGCGTTAAAAATTATGAATATTGAATTATTGCTAAAAGAAAAAATAATAAAATGTCTCAAAGAAGAAGGACTTGAAGTAGAAATCAATGATGTAATTATTGAAAATTCAAAAACTCCTGATCATGGAGACTATGCAACAAATGCTGCTTTAAAATTTGCATCTAGACTCCACTTAGCGCCTAGATTATTAGCTGATAAAATTGTTTCAAATATCGATAAAGACGGTATTGAAAAAATTGAAATTGCTGGTCCTGGTTTTATCAATTTCTTTATGAAAAAAGATATGATGAATTCTGTTATCGAGAAAATAATTAACGAAGATAATAATTATGGACGAGGCGAAAACAAAAACCTAAAGGTAAATGTTGAATTTGTTTCAGCCAATCCAACAGGTGATTTGCATGTTGGCCATGCTCGTATCGCTGCTGTTGGTGATAGCATTTGCCGATTATATGATTTTGCGGGATATGATGTGACTAGAGAATATTATGTAAATAATGCCGGAAATCAAATTTATACTTTAGGATTATCATTAGATGTCAGATATCGCCAACTTAATGGTGAAAAAATTGAACTTCCCGATGACAGTTATCACGCTCATGATATTATCGACATCGCAACTAAATTTAATAATTTATACGGAACGAAATACTTAGAAAAAACAAAAGAAAATTTTGATTTTTTAACTAAGTTTGGAATGGAAGAAGAACTAAATAAGATTTGGAGAGATTTAGATTTGTTCCGCGTTCATTTTGATATTGTTAGCCTTGAAACAGATATAAGAAAAAATAATCATGTTCAAGAAGTTTTAGATACAAAATTTAAAGATTATTCTTATGTTCAAGATGGTGCGACATTTTTAAAAACAACAGCATTTTTAGATGATAAAGACCGCTGCGTTGTTAAAAAAGATGGTTCATATACATATATGATGCCTGATATCGCATATCATCTAAATAAATTATCAAGAGGATACGATTTATTAATCGATGTTCTCGGCGCAGATCATCACGGTTATATTAATCGTATGAAATCCGCTCTTATGATGCAGGGGTATTCAAAAGATACTTTAGAAATTGAATTGATTCAAATTGTTCGTCTTATAAAAGATGGCGAAGAAGTTAAAATGTCTAAAAGAACAGGGGCAGGCATTTCATTAAGAGAACTTTGTGAAGAAGTTGGTGTGGATGCTGCTAGATATTTCTTTGTTTCACGTGCCGCAAGTGCTCATTTAGATTTCGATTTGAATTTAGCTCTTGAACACAATTCATCAAATCCTGTTTATTATGCTCAATATGCCCATGCAAGACTTTGCAAAGTTCTTGAATTGGCAAATGATATTGAATTGAATATAAAAAATCCTAAACTATCCAACAAATACGAAATAGAATTGCTAAAATGTTTAGGAGACTTTCCAAAGGTTGTACAAAACGCTGCTATCAAACGCGCTCCACACCTTATGGCAAACTATATTCAAGAATTAGCAAGCCTCATTCATTCTTTTTACACAGAATGTAGATTGATTGATAGAGAAAATATTGAGATTACATCATCGCGTTTGGCTCTTGCTAAAGCGGCAAAAATAGTAATGAAAAATGCATTGAATTTAATTGGAGTATCTGCTCCAAAAAATATGTAGAAAAGAGGACTTCCTTATGACATCAAAAGCATTAATAGAATATGCAAACGACGCATTAATATTATCAAATGGATCTCTTAAATTCAGAGATTTGTTTGATAAGGCTATTTCTTTATCAGGTCTTGAATTAACTGAATCTGAATTAAAATCAAAAATGGCTTCATTATATACTCAACTTACATGTGATGGACGTTTTGCTTTATTGAGCGACGGAACATGGGATTTGCGTTCACGTCATTCTTTTGAACAAGTCCATGTTAATCTCGATGCCTTTGAAGATGATGATGTTGGTGAAGACGACGAAGAAGAAAAGAACCTTCTTAAAGCCGAACTTGGCGAAGTTCCATCAGAAGACGACAAAGATGATTCATCTGACAGCGATGATATTGATTTTGATAAACCAAAGAAAGATGTCGAAGACGAAGATTATTAATGGATAAAGCAGCTAAACAGATTTATAAATTAATTAAAAAATACGATACAATAACAATTCACGGACATGTTAATCCCGATTGCGATTGTTATGGTAGTTCTTTGGGGTTGCGCGAAATTTTAAGAGATAAATTCAAAAATAAAAAAATATATTCGCTTGGTTATGGCAGTGAAGCCTTATACGATGTTTTAGGCAAATATGATGAAGTTGATGATGAAACAGTTAAAAACTCTTTAGCAATTGTTGTTGATTGTTCGGAAACATCTAGAATAATGGACCAAAGAGTAGTAACCGCGAAACAAATTGTAAAAATAGATCATCACATTGAATCGACTCCATTTATTGGTTATAAATGGGTTGACAATGGTTCGATTGCATGTGCTCAAATGATTGCGGAATTTGCTTTTCATTTTCATTTAAAAGTTTCACAAAAAGCCGCAAATTTGTTATACCTTGGCATATGCACTGATTCGGGAAGATTTAGATATGCTCCAACCAACGCAAAAACTCATAGAATTGTTGCAAAATTATACGAATTAGGAGCTGAACCAAAACCTCTTTTTGATAGACTATATCAATCGGATGCAGTTTATGTAAAATATCAAGCGTTACTTGTTGGCAAATTTCAAATTACTGAGCACAAAGTCGTGTATTGTTTTGCAGATGTCCCTGATTATGAACAATTTAATTTAAAATATGAACAAGTTTCTAAGAATGTTAATGTAATTGGAAACATTAAAGGATGCCCAATATGGGTTTTATTTACAAGAAGTCCAGAAGGAACGATACGCGTAGAATTTAGAAGCAACGGTCTTGATGTCCAAAAAATAGCTAAAAAATATGGTGGTGGCGGACATAAATGTGCTTCTGGTGCTAGATTAGAAAATCAAAAGGACTTTTCTTTAGCAATGAAGGTCGTTGAAGATTTAGATAAGTTAGCAATGGAGAATAATTATTAATATGTATGAAAAAGAATTAAATGTTTGTATTGATGCTGTTATATCTGCATCGAAGATTATAATGGAAATTTATAATTCAAATGATATGGCAGTTGAAATAAAATCAGATAATTCTCCAGTTACTAAAGCTGATAAAGCAGCAGATTTAATAATTCGTACTTTTTTAACGACAAATTTTCCGTCTTACGGATTGTTAACTGAAGAATCGAGCGATGATTTATCACGTTTAAAAAAAGATTATGTTTTTATTGTTGATCCAATTGATGGCACAAAAGAATATATTGCTCATAGTGGTGAATTCAGTGTTAATATTGGTCTTTCCTATAAACATGACGTTGTCATGGGTGTTATTATGATTCCGGTGACAGGTGAAATATATTATGGAATTAAAGGTGATGGTGCTTACTATTTAAGTAACGCTTCCGCTAAACCTATAAAAATACATGTTAATAACAAAACAAATAATTTAACAGTCTTAATGTCTAGATGTCATGCAAACCAAAAAGAATTTGATGTAATTAAAAAGCATAGCGATGTTATTAAAAATCAAAAAGCTGTTGGTGCAACAATAAAAGGATGTCTAATAGCAAAAGGTGATGCTGAAATGTCATATAGATTTTCATCAAATACCAAAGAATGGGACACATGTGCTATGCAAGCAATTGTTGAATCTGCAGGTGGATATATTCTTAAATTTGATAAAACACCTATAAAATATAATCGTGAAGATGTGTATAATAGAGATGGATACATCATTATTAATTCTTTAGATAACTATTTATTGTAAGGAGAAACTTTAAAACAATGAAACTTAAGAAAATTTTACTTTCTCTTCTAGTACTCCCTTTTGTAAGTGGATGTGGTGAAAGCGAAGGAACCAATATTCCAATTGAAGAATACGTTCCAAATCTTCCAGAAATTAAAAACAAAAATGTTGGAGACATTAAAGAAGATGATAATTTTGTTTATTTTGATTTCTATGAAATAAGCGATTTCCATGGAGCGGTCGAATATAACAAAGATGATGATCATATTGGGATTGAAAAATTATCAACTTATTTTGACGAAAAACGTTCAAACAATCCAGGTGGAACAATTCTTCTTTCAGGTGGAGATATGTGGCAAGGCACCGCGGATTCAAACGTTACAAAAGGTAATTTGGTTACATATTCGATGAACGTTATGAATTTTGACGCTATGACGCTTGGAAATCACGAATACGATTGGACAGATTCTTTTATAAGAAATAATAAGAAAAAAGCTAATTTTCCTTTTTTAGCCGCTAATATCATTGATGATGGTACTGGTAAAAATCCTGATTATGTTCAAGCTTCTGTTGTCCTTGAAAGAGGAGATTATAAAATTGGT
>DNPJ01000129.1:0-451 GCA_003501485.1 Bacillota bacterium | reverse complement strand
CATAACGATTTAAAAGAATTAAAAACAAAAATTAATGGTGAAACCGATTTAGGAGTTGATCTTATTTTTGGTGGTCATAGTCATACAAATCTTGTCGATGAATCAAACGGTATTCCTATGATTGAAACAGCTTCAAAAGCGGAAGGTATTGCCCATTGTCAATTAAAATTAAATAAAGCGACTAAAGAAGTAAGCGCCATTGAAGGATATGGATATGAAACTAATTTAGTTGAAAAAGAATTCGCTAATGATCCAGATATAACAATGATTTATGATCAATATAAAAAAGATTATATTAATCCAATTAAAAACAGAAAAATTGCTAAAGCAAATGGTGATTTTGATAAAAAAATAAGATTACCGAATTTGGCAGTTGAAGCGATGTATAATACAGTTAAAAAAGATTATCCAAATGTTCGTGCTGCATTCACGAATATCAATGGCGGTGTAC
>DNPJ01000084.1 GCA_003501485.1 Bacillota bacterium | reverse complement strand
GTGGCAATTATTTTTGCAATTGTTTTAAATAAATCGATGTATGTTGTTGGCTTAGCTTATTGTATATCCACTACAATATCTCTTATTTTAGTTTTAATATATTATTTATCAAAACGTTGGATGAAACCATTTAGTTTTAAAAGAAAAAGACAAATATGAAGAAAATAATTTTAACAACAATGTGCCTTATTTGCGATAACGATGGCAAATACCTTGTAGAAAAGAGAATAAAAAAAGATTGGCCCGGTCTTACATTTCCAGGTGGTCATGTCGAAGATGGGGAAAATATTGTTGATTCATGTATCAGAGAGGTAAAAGAAGAAACAGGATTAGATATATTTTCGCCTATTTGCGTCGGCTACTATGAATGGAATGAAAGCGATGTCCGTCATTTATCTATTTTGTTTAAAACAAATACTTTTAAAGGCAAAATAAAATCATCAAAAGAAGGACAAGTATTTTTTATAGATAAAAATGAAATAAAAAATCATAAATTATCGAATGATTTTCATAAGATTTTAAAAAAGTTTGAATAAAAAACCTCATATATTTCAATGAGGTTAATAATATAATTAATAAGCTCTAGCAAAGAACACTACTTTTTTGGCTTTCTTGCCACATATTAGGCAAGTATCGCCAAATTCATCTTGTTCAAATGGTATACAACGTGCGGTTGCTTGATATAATTCTTTAATTTTATCTTCACATTCTCTATCACCACACCACATCACTTTAGCGTATCCACCACGATCAAGAATAGATTTTAATTCATCTAAAGAATGAGCTTCTGTTGTATGTTCAAGAAGATATTTATATGCCTTTTGATACATTTCTTTATGTATTGTTTCAAAGAGCATTGGAATTTTTTCTAAAATCTCATCTTCATTGATTGTCATTTTTGTTTCGTCGTTGCGTTTAGCGATAACGACGACTTTATTGGCGATATCCCTTGGGCCGACTTCAATGCGAAGTGGAACACCTTTCATTTCATATTCAGAATATTTCCATCCAGGAGTATGGTCGCTATCATCTAACTTAACACGAATACCGTTTTTCTTTAAAAGATTATAAATCTCATGGGTCTTTTTCATGACATCAGGATTTTTTTGTTGAATTGGTATAATAACCACTTGTATTGGAGCAACATATGGAGGAAGCACCAAACCATTATCGTCACCATGAACCATAATGATAGAGCCAAGCAATCTTGTGGAAACACCCCAACTTGTTTGATATGGAGTTTCAAGTTTGTTGTTTCTTCCTAGAAATTGAATTCCAAACGCTTTAGCAAAACCATTTCCAAAGAAATGAGTTGTTCCACTTTGAAGAGCCTTGCCATCAGGCATAAGTGCTTCAATTGAATATGTTTCTTCGGCGCCAGCAAATTTTTCTTTGTCAGTTTTAATTCCTTTAACAAAAGGTATCGCTAATAAATCACGGCCAACAGAATCATATATTTCAAGCATTCTCAAAGCATCTTTTCTTGCTTCTTCAGCGGTTTCATACATCGTATGACCTTCTTGCCACAAGAATTCAGAACCTCTTAAGAATGGTCTTGTTGTTTTTTCCCATCTAACAACTGAACACCATTGATTGTAACGTTTTGGTAAATCTCTATATGATTTAATAATCTTTGCAAAATGTTCGCAAAAAAGTGTTTCACTTGTTGGGCGGATAATTAAAGGATCTTCAAGATCGTTTTTTCCTCCTTTAGTGGCTATTAATGTTTCAGGAGCAAAACCAACGACGTGATCTTTTTCTTTTTGGAAAAGTGATGAAGGTATAACTAAAGGCATGTAGACATTTTCAACATCAACATCTTTAAATTTTTGATCCATGTATTTTTGAATTAATTCCCAAATAGCATATCCATAAGGACGATAAACAATAAAACCTTTAACGGATGAATAATCCATTAATTCAGCTTTCAGGCAAACATCAGTATACCATTGAGCAAAATTGTCTTCTTGTCTTGTAATTGATTCATTTTTATTAGCCATAGAATTTCTCCTTATTAATTTTTAATATTTTTAATTTTCATGATGCTTTTTGCAGGTATTGGAAGAATATTTTCATCCATTGGTGAAATAGCATCGCTACTTATAAGCGTTATACCAAGCTTATCCATCAATTCTACTCCATTCCACGATGAAACGTTAGTTGTAATAATTGGTTTATGATATTTAAGTAGTTTTTCAATTAAGTTTCTAAAATTAATTAATGATTTTTGAGCGGATTTATCATTCAAACTCAAGTTGGAGTCAACGTCAGTCATGAAGAAATCAAACGATTCATAAATCGAAGACGATAATGTTAAATCATTATCATTAAGTTCGAGGGCGACTTCATATCCTTTTGATTTAAATGTTCTTATTTCTGTGACAATTCCATCATCGTTATCTTTTGGAAGATCGCATAATTCTTGTTCACTATAAACTAAAACAATGTGCGTACTTTTAATATTTTGAATATGTGAAAGGGTTCTATTTACATAATTCTTCTCATAATTATTTATAGGAAGAAATAATCTTAAATCGTCGCCGTCTTTTTCTTGAGAGAAACGGGTAATTGTGTTTCTAGCAATAGTAGCAAAAAGCGCCCTATCGTCTTCTGTTCTAACGGCATAAGCTTTCAATTCTTTAATCGAACCAAAGAAAGAATCTTGAGGTTCCGCAAAAGTTTGATAACCTAAGACACGCATTCTTTCTAAATCAAAAATCGGTCTAAAATAGAATTTCAATTTTTTATCTCTAATAATGCGTTCAACTTCTGTGCGATATGCTTCATTATCGTCGCTATGAGCAATGACTTTTCCTTCTTCATACCATACAGTTGTTGTGTTTTCTTCAACAGCGCTTTCGGATAATGAAACAAGTGTATTTATTAATTTATCAGGCTCATTGAAGAAGAATTTGTTTTCAACTGCAGCAATAGTAAATGATATGTTGTCAAGAAGTGAAGAAATCATTAAAAATGTATTAACTTCACTTTTCAAAAGGGTTATAAATTGCATAATTGCTGGTCTGTGCGACGCTTTTAAATCAGTGACAATAATTTGATGATTTCCATATTCAATCATTTGTTTATATTGATTTATGTGAGATGCAAAAATATTTTTTAATTGAGCAAATACAAGATGAGATATTTCTTCATCAGGATTTCGACGATTGTAAAAATTAAAAATAAATGTCATCCCTTTAGTGGTATTGTTATTCAAGAGAAGTTTGCTAAATTGTTCCACTGTAGCAAATGAAACAAGTGCATCTTTAGTTTTTAATTTCTTGCTTGTATTTGTTTTCAACAAATAACTATCAATGAAAATTAATGATTTTTTATAATCAATCTTTTCCACTTGAAGCAAAGATAAAAAAACTTTTTTCTTTGTTTTAGAAGGAACATGTGCTTCCTTCATTAATGGAGTCTCATTATCCTTTTCTTTTTCTACAAGGCAGTTAATCCAATTCATGATATCATCGCGTTCATTAATAGCAAAATGATTATAAAAATCAGTAACACTGAGAACTTTTCTCTCTCTTAAATTAGTACGATTAAAGTAATAAACACGATCATTTTTTAAATCAACTACATAAACACGAAGTGAATTTGTTGCTTCCTTAATTAATTTGTCAAATTTCTTTTCGTTTTGAAATGAAATAATAAAAGTAATTGTAATAAACAAAATTACCGAACAAAGAAATAAAATTCCTATTGTAAGTAATATTCCATTATCGAAAATAAAATTAGAAAAAATCATACCTAGATTATACAAAATAGCCTATTAATATACAAACAAAGTTTTTGCCTATAAAGTAAACAAATCTTTGATTTAATCGCATTATGTATGATGTTAACTATGGTATCGGTATTGAATTGTGCTATAATAAGTCGCAACGGAGGAATACCCAAGTGGTTGAAGGGGTCGGTTTCGAAAACCGATAGATGGCGCAAGCTATGCAGGGGTTCAAATCCCTTTTCCTCCGCCAAACGTAATGTTACGAACACTGAAATAATACAAGGTGCCCTGAATCTTAGACATTAAGAAAGGGTACTTTTTCTTTAAAATATTCATT
>DNPJ01000035.1:22741-24474 GCA_003501485.1 Bacillota bacterium | reverse complement strand
GTGGTTCAAGAACTGGGTTAACATCTTGTCCAGATCAAATTGCTAACGCTTTTAAAAAAGCTTTATAAAATATTTGAATACACATTATTCCGAGAATATAATACATATAACTTATCAAGAACTATGCCTTAAGGATGAAATAGCATAGTAGCAACTCTTTGAAACAAAAGTAAGTGCTCTTCCTTAGCAGAGGCCCACCCTCTGAGCGATAAGATGGACAAACAAGGTAACGGCTGTCCCATTGGTGGGTAGCCGTTTTATTTATATATAGGAGAAAAAAAGATGAACGAAAAGAATTTGTTTACAAGTGAATCCGTTAGTGAGGGACATCCAGATAAGGTGTGCGACCAAATTGCTGATGAAGTTCTTGATTATTGTTTAAGCATTGATCCAATGTCGCGTGTTGCATGCGAAGTGTTTGCTACAACAAATTATGTTCTTATTGGAGGAGAAATTACATCCAAAGCAAAACCTGATTATGAAAAAATAGTCAAAGATGTCATGAAACGCGTCGGCTATACAAAAGATGAATATGGTTTTAGCGTTGATAAAGTGAAAATTGACGTTAAAGTGAAACAACAATCCCAAAATATAGCACAAGGTGTTGACACCGGTGGTGCTGGCGATCAAGGAATAATGTTTGGCTACGCAACAAATGAGACCAAAGGATATATGCCATTAGCAATTTCAATTGCTCATAAATTAGTAAGAACAGCAACTAATTTAAGAAAAAGTGGTGAATTCAAATATGCACGTCCTGATATGAAGTCACAAGTGACAATTGACTATGAAAATCCTAAACATCCACGTGTTGTAACTGTGCTAATGTCTATTCAACATGACGGAGATTATGATGAACACGAATTTAAAAAATACATTATAGAAAATATTATGAAGCCGGTTGTTAAGTCATTTGATATGAACGATGATTTCGAAATACTTATTAATCCAACTGGAAGATTTGAAATCGGCGGTCCGGCTGGTGATACTGGCGTAACTGGAAGAAAAATCATTGTTGATACATATGGCGGTGCAGCACGTCATGGCGGAGGAGCTTTTTCAGGTAAAGACCCAACAAAAGTCGATAGAAGTGCAACCTATATGGCCCGTTATATTGCCAAAAATCTTGTTGCAAGTGGTGTTGCTGATAGACTTGAAATTCAGCTTGGATACGCAATTGGGAAAAGCGAGCCTGTTTCAATTGGAATCACTACATTTGGAACAGCTCATTATAACGATGATGTCATATTAAATATTGTTCATAAAGTTTTCGATTTAAAACCAAACAGCATTATTGAAAAATTTCATATGCGCAACCCAAATTACAAATATACTGATTTTACTTCATATGGTCATTTAGGAAGACAAGATTTACATCTTCCTTGGGAAGAACTTGATAAAGTAGAAGAAATAAAGTCCTTATTAAAGTAAAATAATTACCCATCATTCTAAGATGGGTTTTTATTTATAAAAATATTTATTTTACTCTTTGAAAAATAGCAAAAGTATTGCATAATAAAATTAGAAATTATCATCACAGTATAATTTGGAAAGGAGAGCTTTATGAAATACCAAATTATTGGTAAGAACATTGAAGTTACCGAAGGTATTCGTTCAGCGATTGAAAGCAAGCTTTCACGTATGAACAAATATTTCGTGATTAATGAAGATGTCACTTGCCGCGTTGTTGTAAGATCCTACAAAGTAGGCGCTAAAATCGAGGTTACAATTTT
>DNPJ01000035.1:22351-22655 GCA_003501485.1 Bacillota bacterium | reverse complement strand
GTTGATTTAGCAATTGACAAACTCGAAGGTCAAATGCGCAAATTAAAAACAAGAATGGATCGTTCCCGTGGAGGAAAAATCTCCCTTGGGAAAGCAATTTCTTTAGAAAATATTGAACCAATCGAAGATGAAAACGACGATAACGAAACTGTTGTTCGTACAAAATCAATTTATCTAGAACCAATGAGTCTTGATGAAGCTGTTACAAGAATGGAAGCCATCGACCACCCATTCTTCATTTATCTTGACGAAGAAGATGATCGCATTTCTGTTTGTTACACTAGAAAAGATGGAGGTTATGGTG
>DNPJ01000035.1:0-22313 GCA_003501485.1 Bacillota bacterium | reverse complement strand
GAGGATATGGTGTAATTCAAGCTGAGAACAGCCTTAAATAAAACAATATATTCTCAATAGAGCCTTAAAAATAGGCTCTTTTTTAATAAAAATCTTGTTATTTGTGCTTAATGTTAATAAAATTAACAACATGGGAAAAGTTATTGCTACTGATTTAGATGGAACACTTTTATATCCTAAAAAGAGAGTTCGCATGATTTCCACAAAAACTCTTCGTTTTTTAAGAAGATTTGCTGATAATGGTGGAAAAATTGTTCTTGTCAGTGGGCGAAACAGCGAATATTTAAAAAAAGTTGCCAAAAAAATTGATAGAAAATGTGACATGATTGGATGCAATGCATCTTTCGTGATTTCCGATGATAAATATATTAAAAAAGTTTATTTTAATAACGCAAGACTTGCAGAAATACTTGATGAGATTGAAAAAACATATAAACCTAAAACATTCTTTCTTATGAGCGAAGATAACCAATTCATTATGCGTGACTCATTTGAAAGTAGATTTTATTCTGCTGGTTATGCTTTGTGGAACTTTTTTGAAGGTGTTTATCGTGAACCATTTATCGTAAGTAAAGAAAAATTTAATGAAATTCTTAAAACAGGGAAAATTCGTAAAATTATGATTTTCTTTGGAATTGGGAAAAAGAACGTAAATTCATCAAAAGAAGCAAATAAAGGAATATTTGAAAAATACCGCAATGAAGTTGAACCAAGTTGGTCTGGAGAATTTATTGAATTGTCTCCATTTGGTTGCTCAAAATCTGAAGGATTGAAATATTATATTGAATATAATAAAATCAATCATAACGATGTTTATGTCGTTGGTGATTCTGGGAATGATATTTCTATGTTTAAAGAATTTCCTGAAAATAGTTTCTGCATGAAACATTCGCCGCTATCGGTCTCGAAGTATGCGAAGCATGTCATCAAACATTTCAGTGACTTAGAGAAATATATTGTTTAGAAAGGAATTTATAAAATGAACAATTACACAGCAGCTATTGCAAGTTTTGTTAGATTCGATACAGTCGTTTTTAACACACTTGAATACGCAATGAAAAAAGAAAGCTACGATATTAATGCTTATCGTGCAAGAAAAGAAATTATTGAAATCGAGATTACAAAAAATACTCCACTCAAAAACTGCCTAGATAATAGCGGTGAAGCTGGAGAAAAATTGATGAACAAGATCAAAGAATTATTAGATTTAATTTATAGCGATAATTCAACAATTGTTCGCATTGGAGCAGATGGAACCGAACTTAGAGTCGATGCCGCTCAACATATTGCTGTTTATGATGCAGTTATGCCAATTCACGAAGAATTAAGAAATATTATTGCCGCTCACGTTCAACAAGCTAATAAAGAAGGTAAATTCGACGAACCAACATTTCCAGAAGTTCTTGAAAAAGAAGAATATTTCTATCGCGGACTTGTCAATATGCTTTTAATTGATGACTTAGATCATCTTTTTGCCGAATATAATAAAGCACGTCAAGAAGCAAAAGGCGCAATTACTCCTCAATCTAATTTTATTCAAAATGATATTGGAAGAATTGTTGGCTTTATGAATTTGTCTCGCCAACGTTGTGCGTTAAGAAGTGCTGATTATTACGAATTAATCGATCCTGAATTTGCATTAATTGAAATGACAAGCGGAAGAAGAGATTTACCTGCTGGAAAGAATTTTGGTGATGTTTTTACTGATGTTAAGAAACTTGCTCATGATAAGACAATGAAATGGGAACAAGCTTGGAAACCAGTTTATGAAAAATTCATCAATCACTTTGCTGATGAAGCACGCAAATTACAAGAAAACGATAATAGCCACGCTGCTTAATCTTTAATTAACAAATTAATTGTGGTAATATTAACCCACTAGAAAAGAGAATAATATGAAAAATAGAATTGTATCTGGAAAAGAAATTGCGTGGTATGTTGTTGCCGGAATATTTGTAATGCTTGGTTTAACATTAATGGTATTTGGTATTATTGGTCATCATATGAATGTCGCACTTGATGATAATTTTATTAAGCAAGCCGAAGATAGTTTAGTTAACGCAATTAAAGTACCTTTTGATTTTAGAATTTGGGGTATTATGTTTGTTTTACTTGGCGCAATTATTACTATTATTACTCTTAACTTTAATGCTAAGAAAACTGACAGGGAAATTGAAAGAACTGTTCGCCGTCAGCAAAGATTAAATGCTGGAATGGATACAAAAATTGAAGTTAAATCAGCTGTTAAAATAATTGAAGAAAATCCAACACCAGAAATTATCGAAGAAAAGAAATAAAAAAACAGGGCATGATAAATGCCCTTTATTTATTATGAATATAGAGATTTTAATTCAAGTTGTTTTATTAGGCATTGCTTTAAGCATGGATGCTTTTGCGGTTTCAATTACTGATGGCCTTATTTATAAAGATATAAAAAAGAAGCATATGTTCTTTATAGCGGGTGTTTTTGGCTTTATGCAAGCAATTATGCCTTTGATTGGCTTTTGGATTGTGGAACTTATCACTGTTATTGTTGGTGAAAGTGGCGGAGAGCAAGCTGGCAATATCATGACTATCATTGTTACATGGTTATCTTTTGCTCTTTTATTATTTATTGGAGGCAAAATGCTTGTCGAAGCCATTATTGATTTAAAGAAGCCTACTGAGGAAAAACAACCAAGAAGTTTTTCTATTAAAGAAGTGCTAATAATGGGTGTTGCAACCGCTATTGACGCACTTGCTGTTGGCGTTTCATTACATGCCGACACATATGTTGATGAAACAAAGTGGGTTTTTCTACATGTCACAATAATTATGGCTATTACATTTGCTATATCCTTATGTGGTTTATTTTTTGGGAAAACATTTACAAAATTATTAAAAGGCAAGTTTGAAATAACATCAATTATTGGTGGCGTTATTCTTATTTGTTTAGGTATTTGGATTGTTCTTGGACATTATTTAGGAATTTAATTTTTTATTTAAAACTATTAAATAAAAGGCTTTATTGATAAAATAATTACATGAAAGATAAACAATTATCATCTTTGGCTGATAATCTTATTTCTTCAGTTATTCGAAATAAAACTGATTGTTTTGATGAAACAGTTGTTGTTTTTCCTAATCTTATTATTGAACAATGGTTTAAGGCGTATTGGTTAAAAACACAAAATGACAACGTTTTAATGAATGTTTCTTTTAAAACTTTAAATGAAATAATGCCGAAAATTATTGAGGGTAGAAATTATAAAGTTATATCTAAGTCAAATTTAAAAATCTTAATTCTTTCTGTTTTAAGTAATGATGATAAAAACATTATTCCTCAAGAATATAAAGATTATTATAAGGACAACCCAATTAAACTTAATGATTTTGCATCAACATTAGTAAAACTATTCTTAGAATATTATGAGGATGATTTTTTTAACAGTGAAACTTTTAAAAATTCAAATTTATTTAATTTTTATAGTGAAATTCTTTTATTGTGCAACAAGCATAATTTTGGAACATTAGAATCTCCAAAAGCAAAAAAATGTAATTCAAAAAAGATATATTTGTTCGGTTTTAATAAATTAAACATGGTCCATCAAAGACTAATTGAAGAATGTGATTATATTGAAGATTATTCGTTAGAAAAAGATAATTCAACAAATAAAAAAATTGAGATTATTTCTGCTCCATCAAAGTTGAGAGAAATTGAATATGTGCATTCATCGATTTGTAAATTGATTAAAGATGGCGCAAAAGCAACTGATTTTTACGTTGTATCTCCAAATATAAATGAATACGCAAATGAGATAGAAAGGGTTTTCAATCAAAATGATATCGACTATCCTTCTATTCCTTATTCTTTGAGAAAAACATCTGATATTCAAAATGATGTCATTGATGCAGTTAAAAAGCTTTTTGATATTGGCAAAAACGGCAATTTTACACGTTTAGATTTTTACAATTTAATTTCAAATCCAGTCATTAAACTTGTAAGAAAACTTAATGATGATCAAATTGAAGATATTATGAGGGCGGTTGTTAATTTAAATATTTTTAGAGATCATCCGCTTTTAAACGATTGGACATATTTTAAAAATAGAATTTTACTTTCGAAAATTTCTTCGATCAATTTTGATGATAATATTGTAAAAATGTCTGATAGTGATTATATTCCTTATTCAAATATATCATTTGATGATGATTTGATAAATAAAGTAGTTGGAATCATCGATGATTTGTATGAATTAATCGATCTCTTTAAGAGAAACGAATATTTGAGCAACTCATTAATAGATGAAATAAAAAGCAAATTAGATAAATGGATTTATTTAGAAGATAATAATGCTTATTTAAAACAATATTCTAAAATATTAATGGTATTAAACTCCTTTAAGGAAGTGGATAATAAAAATCTTAATGTAGATAACTTGTTTTATGTGATTTTCGATGATGGTAATATGAGTTCGATGCAAAAAAACACTGCTTTCACAAGCGGTGTCACTTTTGCAGATTTCAATATAAATAGTATTGTTAGTTCAAAATATATTTATTTTTTAGGAGCGAGTTCAAATAATATCCCTGTTGCAGAAATAAAAAGCGAACTCGACTTAAGAGAAAAAGAAAAAAATAATGATGATGAATTATGTCTTTCTCTTCTTTATCAAAACGCTAGTGAAAAGATGTTTGTTTCTTTTACAAATATCGATTTAGAAACAGATGAGGAATTTTATTTAAGTCCTATTGCTGATTTGTTGTTAAAAAGAGGCATTGGCTGTAATCTTATTAAAGCTGATTTAGATGAAACTAGGCCTTATGATGACCTTTTTACAAGAAAAGAATTTGGCGACAAAGATTATTATCAAAATTTGTTATCGTTGACTCAAAGTTCTGTTAAAGCAATTACTCCTTCTGAACCCATCTTTTATGAAACGATTAGCGCTCGTAAATTAGCGGATTATTTAAGCGAACCATTGTCCGCTAAAATAAAAAATATTTTTAACTATAATGATGATTTACAAGATGACATCAAAGATGAATATGAGCCATTTTCGCCAAATAACTTAGATAAATCAAATGTTGTTAATCATCTAATAGTTGAAAAAATTAGCAATAGATATGAAAAAGAAAAGTTTTTAAAGTATGCAGATCTTAATAATTTTATTCCTACTGTAACAAAAAATTATGAATTAAATGTATTAAATTCATATGATAAGATTGCTAATAAAGCAATTGATTATATAAAGGAAAATGCAACTGCAGGAATTGAAATCAAAGAGAATTATTCATTAAAACTTTTTGATGATAATAAGGAATGGAATTTGTTAATAAATAACGCTTATGTTAAATCAACAAATAAAAATGAGATTTCCTACTTTGAATTAAAAGAAAAAATAAAAAGAGAGATCAACATTACTGATTTCATGAATCTATATATTATCGCTTTAGCGGATGTTATAACATTAAACACTAATGAAACATATCACATCATTTTATGCAAAAATGACCAAATGCCTACTGATAAAAATCCTTATCGAAAAGGTAAATGGGAATTTGATATCAATTCGGACAAGGCAAAAGAAATCTTAAATGAAATTCACCGAAGAATGGGCGATTATTCTTGTAATATTGCATTACCTGTAAAAAATCTAAAAGGAGTGAAAGACGGACTTACCACTTTTGAGAAATACAAAGATTGCTTCTTTGGGGAACACGGCAGTTGGAAATATTTTGATTACAAAAATATGTTTTCGCCTGAACAAGATTTAGGATTTAATCATTATAGTTATAACAAAACTGATTTTGATAAAGAAATGAAAAAGCATCTTGCATTGATTGCTTTTCTAGATTTTAAGGAGGAATAATAATGGCAGTTAATAGCACACCTTCAATATTCTCCTTAAATAATTTTAAGTACGGAGAAAATTACGCGATTGAAGCATCCGCTGGAACAGGCAAAACATATAACATAACTGAAATTGTTAAAAAATTAATAGCGGAACACAGTTTAGGCTTAGATAAAATTTTAATTGTCACATATACAGAAAAAGCTGCAGGGGAATTAAAAAATCGCATTCGTGAAATATTGACAAAGCCAGTAGAAGAATATTCTGGAAAATCAATTCAAGAATATTTTCCAAACGTGAATACGGATATTGATAATGCTTCAATAGGTACAATTCATTCATTTTGCAAAAACACAATTACTGAATTCGTTGTTTCTTCAAATCAAGTTAATAACCTTGAATTAGCTAGCGATAATGATCTAGACACATTTGCTAAACAATATATCCGCAAAGGAAATATTTTAAACGACATAATAACTTTTTTTAATTATGGATATGAACTTGATGAGGAAAAGCTTATCGAGCGAATTAGATCGGCATTAAATTCATACTATTTGGATTTTAATTACAATGAAAATGAAAATATAATTCAATACGAAAAAACAGTAAAAACTAACCCATTTGATGAATTACATTTTAAATTAGTTCTTTCCGATGATTTTGAAGGAGTTTTGCAAAAAAATGATCCTAATTTATATAATGACTACCTACTTTTAAAAAATAGCAATAACTTAGTTGGAAAAGAACTTGCCTATTTGATAAAGAATTTTAAAGATTTTATTTCTGATGGAAAAACAATTACTAGTTATGGTGTTAATATAAATAACGGCTTTACAAAGGAAGAAAAAGCCGCCTTTAAAAATTTATATGAGCTTAAAACAAAAGCTTTAGGTTTTAAAGAGGATGTTTTTTTGATTGATAAATATATTACTGATATATATAAAGAGTTTGAAATTTATAAAAAAGAGCATCGCATTCAAACATTCAACGACATGATAAGGGTAATTCATGAGTTATTAATGCAAGATGGTAGCAAACTATTAGAACTCTTGAGAAATAAATATAAATACGCAATTATTGACGAATTCCAAGATACAAATGAACTTCAATTCAATATATTTAGTAAGATTTTCTTATCACCTAACCATAATATAATTGTTGTTGGAGACCCAAAACAATCTATTTATGGTTATCAAGGTGCAGATATAAATGTTTATAAAAAAGCAGTGGATATAATAGAAAAAAATGGACAAAAGTGTCGTTTAGCTAAAAACTATCGGTCCGCTCCTGGAGTAATTGAATTTGGGAACGAATTGTTTAAAAATTATGATTTCTTAACCCCTTTTGAACCATCTTTATATTGTAATGTTCAAGATGACGGAAAAGAAAAACGTTTAAAATATAAAGGTTCTTATGCTTCGTCGTTATGGTTAAATTCAGCTCCTTTAGATCAATATGAATATGCAAAATTTGCTGTTGAGCAAATCGTTGATTTAGTAAGCAAAAATAGCAAAGGAGAAACAAACCTCCAACTTTCATATATGGATGAGGGAAAAATCAAATATAGAAATGTGACGTTTGGAGATTTCGTTGTTTTAGCTAGAACAAGAAGCGAAATGAAGCCTATTAAAAACGAATTAGAAAAAGCTGGAATTCCAGTAATTAAATATAAAGACAACGCATTATTTTCTGGTATCGAATGCGCTCATTGGATAGCGCTTCTTGAAGCGATAAATGTTCCTGACTTTACAGGTTATAATCGCGGATATTTTAAAAAAGCATTGATTACAAAATTCTTTGATATATCTCTTAGCGATATAAATAATCAAATATATGATGATGATAGCACTCCTGAATTTTCACTATTCAATAAATGGAGGATATTAGCTAAAGAAAAACTGTGGCAAGATTTATTTGATGAAATACTCATCGATACTGAAATCGATAAAAAAATGTCTTCATTAAGTGATATTCAATCATTAGCAATATTTAAACAAATCGCCAGCTATTCAATAGATTATTTATCAAAAGATAAAGATATTATTGATTTAATCAAGTTCTTAAGAAATGTTTCTAAGTATGGCGACGATGAGCTCAATGATACTGATATCAGTAACGTTATTAAAAAATCTACAGATTTTGACTGCGTTAGAATCATGACAATGCACGCATCCAAAGGTCTTCAATTTCCGATTGTTATTTCTACAGGTGGCTTTAAAAAAAAGTATCATCCTGATGGAGCCTGCTTTGATTATCATGATATTGGAAACAGTGGAAAAGAAGTCAGGAAATTAGCGTTTTTTAAACACGATAATTATGAAATAGAGCAAATTAATGAATTTAAAAGAATTTATTATGTTGCATATACAAGAAGTGAATATCTTTTAATTGCGCCTCGGTATGCAAAAATAGGGTTAGGTTTTATAAATATCTTCGCAGCAATGGAAACTTTTCTTAATAGTTGTATTAACAAAACTTTTACAGTTGATAACGCTAATATTCCCTATTTCGACATCAGAGATTTTAAAAACAGACCATTATCGCAAATTAAAAAAGATGTTTCACTTATTTTAAGTGATAAAAAACAATCACAAATTGATAATGATGCATCAAAAAAACAAATTGATATGTTAAAGGATCTTATCAAAATAAAGAATAAGTCATTAACGTATAAACATTCATATTCATCTTTAGCTCATCCAAAAAATAATGGAGATGAAACTTCTTTTGATGACAATCTTAATTCCGACAAAGAAGGAGAAAGCGTTCTTCAAATGATTGAATATGATGAATCCGCAAAACAAATAATAGGCTTTTATGATGGCAATTTATCTCCTATTGAGATACCAAATCGTTTCCCTAAAGGTGCTTCATTAGGAAACGCTATTCATGAAGTGTTTGAGAGACTTGATTTTACGAATTATGAAGAAAATTTAAATAACGTTATTCTTGATAGATTTTTAAATAATGGATTTGATTTTTCTAACAATAATGAGGCATTAACTTATGTCAGAGATATTGTTGGTAATGTTTTAAATGCGAAATTGCCTATTGTTAAAGGAGGGAATACTTGCAACGGCTATTTTTCGTTAAATCAAATAGTTAATTCTAATAAAAAGGCTGAAATTGAATTTAATTTTAATTATCCAAATGAAAAATTAAAAAATTATCTCAACGGCTTTATGGACTTACTTTTTAAAAGAGATAATGTTTATAGTATTCTTGACTGGAAATCTGATTTATTGAATGACAATTTTGAATCCTATAGCGATGAAAAAGAATTAAAGAAACAAGTCGATGATCGCTATTCAATACAAAGAGTTCTTTATTCGTATTGTTTAATTAAATGGCTAAAACAATTTTATAATGAAAGCGAAGAGGAGATTTTCAATAATCACTTTGGTGGAATATATTATGTTTTTGTTCGTGGGGCTAACAAAAACACATCTAATGGTGTGTATATCCAAACATGGGATTCATGGGATGATTTGAATAAAGAATTTAATAAAATATTAAAAATGAGTAAAAGGCAATAATTATGGAGTATTTAAAATATTTTGATGCATTAATTGAAAATAGGCTCATAACTCCAATCTGGAGAAATATCATTATTTTAATTGAGAAAGAATTAAAAGATTCAAATGATAAAGATGATTATCTTATTATATTCATTATTCTATTTGCTTTAATTGATGATGGAAATTTATGTATTTCATTAGATGAAAATAGATTATTGGAAAAATGGAATAACAAATTAAACGGAACCTACATTCTTCTTTCTGAAAACAATTCATTAAACATTGATTTATTTAATTATGTAAAGGATAAATCATATAATGTAATTCACAACTCCTTAGGAAAAATAAACAATGTTACATTAAATGAAGTAGTGGGCTCAGATAAGTTTTTTGAAATAGATGATAATTGGCTTTATATTAAGAAAAATAATACCGCTAGAAAGATGATAATTGAATCATTAGATAGATTATTTTCTTCTTCTTTTATTAATTCAAAATTCGATTATAAAAGTGTTGTTAGCAAAAAATTACCAAAACCATTTTTATTAACAAGTGGCCAGGAAAATGTTGTTTTAAATGGTCTTAATAAAAATTTAGTTATTACTGGCGGACCTGGTACTGGAAAGACAACATCAATTTTGTTCTTATTAATTGGATTAATGATCAACAATACTTATGATGAAATTTATCTTCTTGCACCTTCAGGAAAAGCTGCAAGTAGAATGAAGGATTCAATTAAAGGTGGACTTTCTGTTTTAAGCGATGATTTTATTAATAACAGCAAAGCTATTGTTGATAGAATTGCAAATTTAAATAGATATACAATTCATTCTTTTTTGGGAATCGATCAAAACACAAATGCATTTAAACATAATTCAAAAAATAAATTTAAAGAAAATTCAATTTTTATTATAGATGAAGCAAGTATGATTGATGCGTGTCTATTCGCGTCTTTATTATCATCAATTCCTGATAAATCTCGAGTATTCATTATGGGCGATAAAAACCAACTTCCTTCAGTTGACGCTGGAGCGGTTTTTGGTGATTTAATTATTAAAAAATCTTTAAAAGAAAATGGCAATATAAGCGAACTCGGGGAAGCAGTTAGATTTAAAATTGGTAGCCCAATTTATAAACTCGCCAACGAAGTTAATAATGAAAATGAAGTTTTATCTGAATTACCTTGGAAGAATGAATTTTTGACAATACAAAAAAACGAAAACAATATTTCTAATCCGGTCTATTATTATTTAAATCCCCTTAGTGATAAAAACATATCGCAGAAGGAAATAGTTTTAACAGCTGTCAAGAATTTTGCAATTGAGTATTATAAAGATTTGCAAGATCTTTGTACCAATTTTGAATATAAAGACAAAAGCGAGCTAAAGAACTTGTTCACAGATTGTGTTAAACGAGCTGAAATATTAACCGCCGAAAATAACGGTGTACGTGGTGTGAATGAAATAAACAATTTTATTAAAAATAATTTTCTTGATAAAAGCAAAGTATCGAGTGTTGATGGGTATTATCCTGGGGAATTGATTATTGTTAACAAAAACAATAAATCTCTTGATTTAGCTAATGGAGATTCAGGTGTTTTAATGACTTTTAAAGATGATCCAACGTTATATTTTATGATTGAAAAAGATTCTGAAATTATCAAAGCAGAAGGGAAAAATGACGGGAAGATTTTTAAACTCGGCGGATATTTATTTTACCCATTTAGATTAATAAGCAAAAATGAAATAAGCAATGCTTACGCAATAACGATACATAAATCTCAAGGATCTGATTATAAAAACATACTAGTTATTTTGCCAGACAAAAAAGGACACCCTTTATTAAATAGACAAATTGTTTATACGGCTATTACTCGAACAAAAGGTGATACATATATTTTATCGAATCAGGATAGAATTCTTGATGCAAAAAACACTCTAATTGTTAGAGATACTAATATCAATTGACCTAAAAAACTCTCAAAGCCTAAAAGTTTTTAACAGGAGTATTTCACGTATAAGTCTATTGCCCAAAACATAAACCATTTATTTTTTTGCACAATAGAATTCAAAGTTACAATAAAATTTTACAAAATAAAAACACGAAATTCTCCGTGTTCATTTTTTAATGGCGGAGGATAAGAGATTTGAACTCTTGCGGCCCTTTCAGACCCTATGAGCTTTCCAAGCCCACCCCTTCAGCCTCTTGGGTAATCCTCCGCGATAGATTAAATTATATGTTTTCTTTATCATAATATCAAACTAAATGTATAATATTTACAATGCTAACGATAAAAGTAGAGTTCAAAGAATCCAATCAAAGAATTGATAAATATATTCGCAAATATCTTAATGAAGCTCCATTGAGCTTTATTTATAAATTATTTCGAAAAAAAGATGTTAAGGTTAATTCTCATTGGGTTAAGCAAGATTACATCATTAAAGAAAATGATTTAATTACTATTTACGTAACAGATGAACAACTAAAAGATTTTTCTAAGCCAAAGGAACTTAAAAAAGCTCAATTAAAATATGAAATCATATATGAAGATGAAAATATTTTAATAATTAACAAGCCCCGTGGTTTGCTAGTTCATGGTGATAAAAATGAAAAAAGATTGACGTTATCAAATGAAGTTTTAAATTATTTATATTTTAAAAATGAATATAATCCTCATCTTGATCATGGGTTTATACCTGGTCCAGCACATAGGCTTGATAGAAATACATCCGGTATTGTAGTTTTTGGCAAAAATTTAGCTTCTTTACAAGAATTAGAAGATTTATTTAAAAATAAAAACCAAATTATAAAGATTTATCAATGTTTAGTGGTGGGGAAAGTAAATTCATCACAAGAAATTAATTTGCCATTAATAAAAGATCCAAACACAGGCATTGTTAAAGTAGGAAAGATTTCTAGTGGTGCGAAAAGCGCATTAACAATTATTTCACCATACAAAATGTATTCAGAGTATTCTCTTATTAACGCTGAACTCGTCACGGGCAGAACTCATCAAATTAGAGTTCATTTAAGCAATATTGGTCACCCCATAGTTGGTGATTCAAAATACGGAAATTTTTCTGTTAATAAATTATTTAAAGAAAAATATAATTTTGAAAACCAATTTCTTCATGCATATTTATTAGAATTTAAAAATATAAAAGGCCACCTTTCATATTTAAGTGGCCATAAGTTTTTTGCGTCAATGCCTAAAGAAGAAATTGATATATTAGACAAATTATCTTAATTTCTTTTTAAAGAATGCTTTTAATGTGTAATAAATACCATTGTGATCGTTGTCTTTTAATGATATTGAAGTGGCGTGGCTTTTAAGTGAGTCTTTTCCGTTTTTCATCGCGATAGCAGTGCCTGCTTCTTTAAACATTTCAACATCATTTTCGGCATCGCCAAACACAATGATATGATCTTTATCTATTCCATAGTATTTCGCTACTTCTTTAATAGCGTTACCCTTAGATGTAACAGAATAAAATAGTTCAAAATATGGACTTCCAGTCCAAAATCTTGCTGAAATACCTTCATATTTTTCCACTATTTTATCTATTAATGATGAATCTTTCATTTCAATAGGTGTTTGTACAATCATTGTCATTGGATTTTTATCAAGAATCTTTGGTAGTTCGCCATAATGCATTTTCATGCCTTCATACCAAAAGAATTTTGCTAAATATAAATCTTCTTTATCAAGCCATATTTCAGTATCTGTTTCGCACATGACATTTTTAGCGTATGGTTTGATTTCATCATATATTGTTTTTACTATTTCTTTTGGAAACTCAAATTCGTGAGTAGGGAAGGCTTTATCATTTGGCGAAAAATAATAAGCACCATTATAACAAATCATCGGCGTATTAAGATGTAATTCATTATAATAACTTTTTAATGCTCTAGATGGCCTTCCGCTTGCAAGAATAATCTTATGTCCCTGTTTTTGCAGTTTTTTAAGATATAATTTTGTTAACAACGAAATCTTCTTCTTGCTATTAAGAAGTGTTCCATCCATATCAAAGGCAATTAAATATTTATCGTTCATTATTTTTTGTATAATCCAATAGCTTTTTGAACTCTAATAAGAGTTTGCTTTGAAACTTCATAAGCTTTTTTAGCGCCTTCTTCTAATACTTTATCAACTATTCCAGATTTGATAATTTCGTCGTATCTTTCCTTGAATGGTTTCATTTCATTGATAACAGCATCCGTGACAGCACGCTTAAAATCACCATAACCTTTTCCTTCAAATTCTTTTTCAATTTCTTCATATGATTTGTTGGTCAACGAAGACATAATTGTCATTAAATTTGAAATTCCTGGTTTATTGATAACATCATATTTCACTTCATGCCCCATATCTGTAACAGCAGACATGATTTTTTTGCGCATTACTTCCAACGAATCGCTTAAATAAATGTCACCCTTAGGATCTGATTTTGACATTTTCTTTGTTGGGTCGCTAAGTGACATAATGCGTTTTCCAACTTTGACCATTTCCGCTTGTGGTGCGACAAGAACATCACCGTATCTATTGTTGAATCTTTTTACTAAGTCTCTCGTAAGTTCAACATGTTGAACTTGATCTTCTCCAACAGGAATTCTTTTAGCGTCATATATTACTATATCGGCCGCCATTAAAACTGGATAAGCAAAAAGACCAAGACCGATTGCTTCTTGTTTCATTTTTTGTGATTTATCTTTAAATTGAGTCATTCTTGATAATTCACCCATGTATAAATAGTTTTGCAAAATAATGGCTAATTCTGAATGAGTAGAAACATCACTTTGCAAAAAAATTGTCGAATGTTTTGGATCTAAACCTGCAGCAAGATAATATGCCGCAATGTCGCGTGAATTTTTATACAAATCAGCAGGTTCAATTGGAAGGGTCAAGGCGTGAAGATCAGCGATAAAAATAAAAGGTTCGCCTTCATATTGAACTTTTGCAAAATTTCTAATTGCTCCTATATAATTGCCTAATGTCATTTGGCCAGTTGGTTTTATTCCGCTTAATATTCTTTCCATCGTGTAATATACCTCTTGAATCTTCTCTATTATATAGCAATATTGTCATGTTTAACAAAGTTAATTGACTTTTTTCGATTTTAGTAGAAATATAATAATATATGATAAAAATTTATGTTTCACCTAGCTGCTCATCATGTCGTAAAGTAAAAAAATGGTTTGAAGAGCAAAATATACCATATGAAGAAAAAAATATTTTTGGTCCTGATTTAAAAGCGGATGAATTAAGAGAAATTCTCATGAAATCAGAAAACGGAACTGATGATATTATTTCAACTAAATCGAAAATTATGAAAGAACAACATGTTAATTTTGATAATATGACTGTTTCAGAAATGATTGATTTTATTAGAAAGAATCCTTCTGTTTTAAAGCGTCCTATCATGGTCGATGATAGAAGAATTCAAGTCGGTTATAATTCCGAAGAAATAAGGACATTTATTCCTCGTGAAAGAAGAATAAATAATATGCCTTGTTATATGCCTGATTGTAAACAAAATAAAAATTAGTCTTTAATTGTGCTTATTAATCTAGCTAATTTTGTAAGATGATTGGCCTTGAAGTCGACATCTTTTTCTTTTAGAAATAATTTCAAATCGTTAGTTGCCTTAATTAATGAATTGCTTTCACATTCGACTTCATAATCAACTTTATTTAAATATGAGCTTTTATCAATGCTTATCAAAGAATCATTATAATTAATGTCGGTTCTTGTGGTGGTCATTTCTCCGAAGATGAATAATGAACCTAAGTCTATATTTAATTCTTTTATTTTTTCTTCAACTTCGCCATGTGGAAAGATATGATTATTTTTATAATTAATGAATTCATCTTCGCTTATATCTTGGTTTATTTCCATTTTCCCTTCACGAGCATTAATCTTTAACGTTAATTCGTATTTTCCGTATTTAAATCTAATTCTTAAGCCATAGTGTTTGCTTAATGAAAAATCTTTATTATCTATATAGTAATTAATTTGTGTGTAAGATTTTTGATTACAAGAAGACAATATTTGTTTATATTGCTTTTCATTGATCAATGCTTTAGTTTCAATTTCAAGATTTATAGGCATAATTGCTTTCCTTATGATAATATACTTATATGTTTTATATTTTTGCAAGCACAAATCCCACGGATAATCAATTTAACGAAATATTGAAAAATTATATTTTGCCGATTTCAATTGCTGTTGCGGCTTTAATTTTCATTTCTGTTTTGATTCTTTTTATTGTGGTAATGGTTAAAAATAAAAAGAATAAAGTTATAAAATCCCCTCTTCCAGATAATCAAATATTAGAAGCTTTAGGTGGGAAAGATAATGTTATTAATGCAACATTAATTGGTTCTAGATTAAACCTTGTATTAAAGAATTATGACGTCGTTAATGAAAATCAATTAAATAATTTAGGTGTCGATTCTGTAATTAAAATGTCAAATAAAATCATCCTCGTAAGCAAGGATGATTTAAATAGTGTCTATAAACAAATAATTAATCGTTGAAGCAGTGGGATTTAATATCTTCAACCGGAAGCCCGATGACATTGTCATAACTTCCTTCGATATGATTTACTAAATCAAATTCTTTATCTTGTATACCATAAGCGCCAGCTTTGTCCATTGGAGACCCTGTTTCTACATATTTTTCAATGGTATCTTCACTTAATTTATTGAAATATACTTCGGTTTTAACAGTTCTTGTGACCTCCTTGTTTTTATTTATGAATGTATAGCCAGATATAACAACATGTTTATTTCCGCTTAATTTTCGAAGCATTTGTTTTGCCTCTTCTTTACTCTTTGGCTTACCCATTAATTCGCCTTTTAATATAACAACTGTGTCACAAGCAAGAACAGTGTCGTTTGGATACATTGAAAAGATGGAGTAGGCTTTTAATTTAGAAAGTTCGCCTGGAAGAGCGCTTGGTTCAATATGAAGCAAAGATTCATCAACATTTGATGGGATTACTACAAAATCATTTGTAATTTTTTTGATCAATTCTCTTCTTCTTGGGGATTGACTAGCTAAAATAATCATTAATTTATGTCCATCACCACAGGTACGATAACCGGGTTCCTTTCAGATTTTTTATAAATGTATTGCCCCACGACAGTTTTAATGAAACTCTTAATCTCGTTAAAAGTGACTTTGTTATTAATAAATAAAGTTAATTTATTTGAAATGAGCTGTTCGATTTCGGTTGTTATTTTCTTTTCGTTAAAAGTAAATCCTTTGCTTATAACAACGGGTTTTGTTAGTATTTTTCCTTTTTTCGAATCAATTCCTATAATAATTGAAATTAAACCTTCTTCTTTTAGAACTTCTCGATCTCCTAGAACTGAGGAAGAAAGACCATTAATATCTCTTCCGTCGATATATACTGGTTCGCAAGGGAAACTTGAATCATATTTAACATGATGTTTGAAAAGAGAAATAATTTCCCCGTTTTCTAAAACAAATATATTTTCATGTGGTATATGTAAAGATTCCGCGATTTGTCCATGAATTTTCAACATTCTATATTCACCATGAATTGGCATGAAATATTTAGGATTAATCAATTTAAGCATTAATCGGAGTTCTTGCTTGCTTGGGTGACCAGAGGAGTGGACGCTATAAAGGACTGAATTTGTAATAACTTCAGCACCTTTTCTTGTAAGCATGTTAACAACTCTATCAATAAATGTAGCATTTCCTGGAATCGCACTTGAAGAAAACACGACAGTGTCGCCAGGAATTATTGTCAAATCTTTGTGTTCGCCATTCGCAATTCTGCTTAAGGCCGCCATTGGTTCGCCTTGGCTTCCTGTGCAAAGAACGCATACTTCGTTTAGCTTATGAAGTTTGACTTCTTCAATAGGAATAATCATTTTGTTTGGAATTTTAATATATCCAAAATCGCGAGCAAGTTGAACAACATTTTCCATGCTTCGTCCTAAAATTGCTACATATCGATTGTGTTCGATTGCGACTTGAACAATTTGTTGAATACGTGAAATATTACTTGAGAATGTTGACAAAACAAGTCTTCCAGGAGCAGATTCAAATATTTCTCTAATTGATTGGAGAATATTAGTTTCGCTTGGGGTATAACCTTCAATTTCTGCGTTAGTGGAGTCACTTAATAATAAGTCAACTCCTTCAGAACCAATTTTAGCAATTTTTGATAATTCAATTTCATGTCCAACAGGTGTCAAGTCAATTTTAAAATCGCCGGTGTGAACAATTCTTCCTTGTGGTGTATCAACACATATACCATAAGCATCAGGAATAGAATGTGTCACATAAAAGAATGTGAATGTGAATTCCGCAACATGAATGACGGAGTTGCTATCATATTCAACGATATTAACAGGTTCTTTTATGCGCATATCCGCAAGCTTATGCTTGATCATTGCTGCGGCAAGTTTTGGAGCATAGATTACTGGAATGTGCAAATTTTGAATAAGAAATGGTATTCCACCGATATGGTCTTCGTGACCATGTGTGATGAAAAGTGCTTTAATTTTTTGTCTTGATGTTTTTAGTCTTGTGTAATCTGGGATAACATAACTAACACCAGGGAAATCGCTACCTGGAAAAAGAACGCCCGCATCGATAATAACTATTGAATTTTCACTTTCAATACAATACGTATTTTTTCCTACTTCACATAGCCCTCCCAAAGCATATATTGAAATAGGTGAATTCTCGTTTTCCATCGGAAACCTCCTATAAATATAAACGAATTATCTTCATTTTTAACAACATCTTTATTTTATATAATAAAACTATTAAAAGTCAATCATATGAAACCGCTTTTAACAGCAATTATATTTTAGGTAAAAATAGTCGATTAATAAGAGTTTATAATCTAACTGCGTCGCTTTTTATTTCAAAAGGATTGTTTTTGTTGATATGGTCATAATACAAAACGCCGTTTAAATGATCTATTTCATGTTGAAGCACAATTGCTTCAAATCCTCTTGCAGTAATAATTGTATCTTTATTTTGCTCAACATCAAATGCTTTGACGAGAACTTTAAATTTTCTATAAACATATCCTTTGTGTTCATCATCAACTGACAAACAGCCTTCTCCGTTAGAAAGGTAAACCTCTTTAACACTTTCAGATATAATTTTTGGATTTATGAGACAATGACTAATTTGAGTTTTATTTCCTTCACTGTCATAATCGTCATAACAAACCACAATCGCACGAATATTATGACCAATTTGAGGAGCTGCCAAACCAACACCTTCTCTTAAATGATATTTTTCTCGAATTTTTTCATCTTGACTTGCTAGCAAATATTGTTTCATCTCTTTTACAAGAGAAATTTCTTTATCGGTAATATTTTCAACAACCTTGCTTTTTTCTCTTAATGATTTTTCATTATCCTTAACAATTCTAAAATATTTTCTCATGCTATTATCGTATCATAATTATGATAAATTTGATATTATTAAACATATGGATGACAAATTAATTAAAGCATTAGAAATGTTGAAAGAAACAATGAATAATGATCCAAGAATTATTGCATTAAACAAAATAGAAGATGAACTTAATAAAAATGAAGAAGTTATGCTTTTATCTTATAAAAAAGACATAGAGTGTTTACATCTAGAAGACGCATTAAAAGCTTTCAAAGATGATTCGGAAGAAGTAAGACAAGCTCAAAGAAAACTATATTTAGCAAAATTAGAATTAGATACACATCCCTTGGTGAAAAGATATAATAAGGCATATATAGAAGTAAGAAAAATGTATGAAAAAATAAACAAAACTATTTTTAACGATTTTTCTTCTCATAAATGTAGTGAATTCGATGATTAGAATTACTGGTGGCCAATTTAGGTCGCGTTTGTTAAAAACGCCGAATAGTCTAAAAACAAAGCCTACAATGGATAAAGTTAGGCAAGGCGTTTTTTCTTCTATTGGCGAGAAAGTTATTTCCGCGGAAGTGTTAGATTTGTTTGCGGGTTCTGGTAGCTATGGTTTTGAAGCCCTATCTAGAGGCGCTAAAATGGTTACTTTTGTTGATAACGGTTATGAACAAATAAAAATAATAAAAGATAACGCGCGCACATTAGGCATAGAAAATTCATCAAATATAGTACGTTATGATGTGTTGAACTTTTTAAGTGAAAATAAAAGCAAATATGATTTAATTTTTGTTGACCCACCTTATAGGTTGGATGTGTATTATAAAATTATTGATACAATATTGAGTAATAGCAATCTCAGTGATGATGGTGTTTTAATACTAGAAGCTGAAGATATATTAGATATTGATGAAAACATTTTTAAAATTAAAATATTAGAATATGGAACAGCAAAAATACATATATTAAGGAGAAAATAATTATGGCAGTAGCAGTGTATCCAGGAAGTTTTGATCCTATCACTAATGGGCATCTTGATGTTTTGTATAGAGCATTAAAGGTGTTTGATAAGGTTATCGTTTTAGTTGCGGACAATCCGGATAAAAAATATAAATTTTCTACTCAAGAACGTGTTGAAATGATTAAGGATGCGATTAAAAATGTGAAAAATGTTGAAGTAGATTACACCGATGGTATTACAGTTAAATACGCAAAAAAAGTAGGCGCATCTTGTCTTATAAGAGGGCTTAGAGCGGTTACGGATTTTGAGTACGAATTTAAATTATCTGCTGCAAACGAATATATTGATCCATCAATTGATGAAGTATTCTTTATGTCTCACGCTGAAACAAGTTTTATATCTTCCTCAACAATTGATGAATTGCATAAAGGTGGAGTTGATATTACCTCACTTGTTCCATCTTCTGTAATAAAAATGTATCAAAAGAAAGATAAATAAAAATGCAAAATAAAAATAGCGGGTGACCGCTATTTTTTAATGATTCAATTATTCCATTGAGAAGTCGCCAGCGTGATTCCAACAATCAAGAAGCAATTCAGCTTTCTTATAATCGTTGTCACCAGTTACACCAAACATAACTTCGCTAACGCCATAATATGGAGTATTTTCAGTAAAATCAATTAATAAAATTGTAGGAGTAAGGAAGTTATCTGGATCTACAGTTTCAAGATATTCGATATCTGTATCAGACAATTTTCCGTTAGTATAATAACAGGATTCTCTCGCAACACCTGCTGCATCTTCGAAGAAGTATGAGAAGCGATCCATGTATTTGACAAAGGCTGTTTGACCATCTGTTTCAGTTTCACCTGTTACTTCATCGGTAAAGATAGTGTACATTTTGAAAGGAAGTTTGTCTTCAGGTTGAAGAGAGTTATCAAAATTATCTTTTAATGTTTCAAAGCCACCTTTAACTTCTTCACATGTTGTACATTCGCTACTAACAAAAGCGAGAAAGAATTTTTCACCATATAGTGATTCGACTTTTTCGTCTTTTGATTTTTCGTAAACGTTATTTGTTAATTTATCAGCGTTACTATTTTCACCACCAACAAGGGATTCTTGGTAGTTGTAATAGAAATTAATTGCGTTATCTTTTTTTGCGGCTAATTCGTTGATACCATTAACTATTGAAGGAATAGAAAAAATAACACCAAAAATCAAACCAACAATGAGTAGTGGTTGAACCCAGGCAGTTTCTTTAATCCATGTCCATATTTTTTTGAAGAAGTTTCCAATTGCTGTTAGAACGATCATTATCTTTATCCTCCTTGGGATATATTCTTTAAGATTTTAGCACTATATAAATATAGTATCAACAAGTAGTTTTTTATAAGACATAAATGTCTAGTCAAACAAACCACTTATTTAGTTTATCAATTTTATTAGATTTTTCTACATTTTTTTATTTACTTGTTTATAATTATGTTGATTTATGAACGCTCACAAAAATTTTAAGAAAAAGATAAATTCATTCTTGTACAATCACATGTGGCTTAAAACTACATCTGAATATCTAGTTTTACTTTTCATGTCTGTAATTGCGTCAGCGCTTTTATCTTTTAGTGTTGTTTGCTTTATGAAACCTGATATTCCTGAGGCATATAAACTTGTTACTGGTGGCGCAACAGGTTTTGCTCAAAACATAGTTTTGCTTCTTGAAGTATGCGGGTTAAAATTTGACGCCGCAACAGATACTTTTGTCTTTTCTATTTTGTTTGTTGTTGTCAATGTTCCATTAATCGTATTAGCTTTTAAAGGTGTTGGAAAACGCTTTGCTATTTTTACTATTGTTAATGTTATTTTAGTGTTCGTATTTAGCAACTTGATTCAAAATTCATCTTTTTTCGAGGAAATCTCAATTTATATTTATGTAAAAGGTGGAATTCTTGCAAGAACTTTAATTGCTGGTCTTTGCACCGGTCTTTCATCGGCCATTGCATTTAAATATGAAACATCAACAGGTGGATTTGATATCGTTTCTTATTATGTTTCAATTAAACGTGGTGGACCTGCTGGTCCAATTGGAGCGATTATCAATGGATTTGTCGTATGTGCATATTATTTAATGAAAGGTTTTCAGGGCCAAAACATTCCTCTTAACGATAGTATTGTAGTAAATGGACAAACCATTACTGAAATCGGTCCTTGGAGTGGCGCTATTGTTGGAGCAATATTCTCTGTTGGATATTTGATCATGACAATGATAATGGTTGATTTAATTAACGTTCGCAATAAAAAAGTTCAAATTCAAATTATCACTGAAAACAATGATTTGCCTAAATATTTGCTGGCGAGTGTTCCTCATGGAGCCACTATTGTTAAAGGCAAGGGTGCATATTCTGGAAATGATAGATTAATTGTTTATTTAGTAGTTTCAACAACAGAATTAAAAGATGTCATTAAGTTTATACGTGAAATAGATCCTAAGAGTTTCGTAAATGTAACAAGTTTACAACAAGTTTACGGAAGATTTTATATGCGCCCTGTGCGGTAAAATACAAATTAGTATTTCTTTTTTAATTAGATTTTGAAGC
>DNPJ01000114.1 GCA_003501485.1 Bacillota bacterium | reverse complement strand
ACAATAAATATGACTTTATTAGCGCAACTAACCGAAGGCGACAAAAGATTAATAATGATTTTATGTTTAATTTTTGTTTTAGTTTTTGTTTTGGTTGGATATATCGGTGTTCTTGTTAAAAAGGTAATGACTTTCCAAGGCAAAAAAATGGATGATTTAGTTCATGATGTTGTTGTTACAGGAGTTATTACCGATTCACACAAACTAATGCGTTATGGAATTAAGAAAAATCATCGCTTATTATTTAGAAACTCGTGGATTCCAGTTTTGATCATGGCTGTTGCCGGGCTTGTGATGCTGATTTATTGCATAATTTATAACAACTGGACAATTAATCCTTTTGAATGGAGCGAAGGTGTCGGTTTTGGAACTTTGTTATTCCACTTTGATTGGGATGGAGCTCCAAGAAGTAACTTCTTTGGTTTAACGCTTATTTCAGATTGGCCAGAAGTAATTCATTCTCCGACCTGGTCATGGGATGCGTGGGGTTCCTACATTTTTGTTCCAGGTATGCTTGTTGGAGGAATATGGTTTTTAATAGATGTTCAAGCCTATATTGCAAGATCATATAAGTTATTTAAATTATCAAAATCTGTTTTTAATAAATCGCTTGATAAATTTGACCCCAGTGAATTACCTCCAGAAGACGTGAAGCCAGAATAAACTATTTAGTAATTATAAAAATTAACTCAATTGTGTGATCAACATGTTCTGGATATTTGTTTGAAAATTTTGGAACCACAAAATTAAATTCAGCATATCCTTGCCCTTGTTTTAAGGACACTACATTATATGTTTTTCACCGGTTTGTTTGATATCTAAATATTCGCTTGAATAATCTTCTAAAACAGGGAAAACTATTTCCATCCATGGGTAAATGTCCTATAAGATGTAGACACTTGAAAAAATAAATCCATAGTATCATTAATTTTAATATTAGCTTCTATTTTAATTTTCGTTGGATAATGACGAGGATCATTATTACAACTGCTTAAAATATAAAATCAATAGCTATGCCATGTGCCATATGAAACATTAATTGCCCGCCAATTAGTAAACGATGTTTCTGATGTAGAATACTCAGTTTTTGAGCTATATCCTGTTGTCGCGGCAAACAAGCACAAACCGCTTAATTTATCTCTGGTCCCACCTTCGTATTTATCTTTTCCGTAAACATTATAGACAACTAATTCGTTCAAAGCGGAAACAGTTGATGAAACGTCAACATTTGAGAATTTAGAATCAACTGTATTTAAAAAGTCGCCAACATCAACTACATCAAAGCAAAATTCTCCGCTATAGCCATCATCATCATAGCTATAACCAAATTGATTACAATTATTAAAGAAAGATTTAAAAGTACTTTTTGTAAAAGAT
This sequence comes from Bacillota bacterium, assembly GCA_003501485.1. Taxonomy (GTDB): domain Bacteria; phylum Bacillota_I; class Bacilli_A; order RFN20; family CAG-826; genus Fiminaster. The sequence continues at coordinate 4,589 of DNPJ01000114.1, read as the reverse complement.
TTGCTTAGATTTTTGGCTAGCGATTCAAATTGAGAATGATAATTTGTCATTTTGTTAAGATTTAGAACAGACATTGTCGCATCATTATAACTCGATCCATAGCCGCTGCTTTTATAAAGATCAGCACATTTCTTTATATAAGAATCGCTGACATTTTTTAATAAATCTTCAGTGGAAATATTTACGTTTTTAGCTAAAGTGCTTAGCCAAACATCGTAATCCCATCCCTCGCCAGGTTCACTTTCTTGAGAAGCGATCATATAGTTAAAATAATTAGAATTAAATTCAGCAATATCTTGCACCGCCATTAAACAAGCGTCATATCCAACCCATTCAAGCTTAGTGGCTATATTTGTGTTTGCAAAAGCTTTAGAAAAAGCAGATTTTACTTCGCTGTTTAGTAATGAGTCATTATTATAATTTTCATCAGAACAAATGCCACGCATTGCGCCACCGTGATTCCAAAAAATAAAGCCAGTTTTTTCTGAAGGATAATTATTTAATCCCCATTCAATAAAGCTCTGAAGAGTTGAAGAAGAACCCATATTTGTTTTTGATAAAGATTCTTTTAAAACTAATTTTTTATTCTTGACTTCATATCTTCCAAGTTTAGATGAAGATATTCCATATGTAGTTTTCCATGATTTTGCTCCACCAGTTTCAATTACAAAATTTACATTATCTGGTAGATTAACCGATAGAATTTCTTTTAGATTCGCAGTCGCTAAACCGCCTTGATCTGAGCTACTTTCAAGATCGCTACCGCACATATAAAGTAATATTGTATATGCATCTTTTTCACCATCAATAGTTGAAGAAGAGGATGAAGATTGCGAACTACTAGAAGAGGAAGAAGAACTTCCCGAACTAGAAGTTGAAGTAATTGTTGTAGAAGAATCTCCACTATTAGAAATAGAACTATTATTCGACAAATCATTACCGCTTGTAGTTATATCATTTTTATCACAACCAGTAAGTAATAATAATGATGTCAATAATATGCATGGTAATCTTTTATTCATTGTTTTCTCCTTATAAATAGTATTAACAAAAGAAGTTAATTTTTTATTGGAAAAAATAAAAGTGAGTATCACTCACCCTTATTTGATGTTTTTCAATATCAAGTCAACTATTTCGTATATTAACCCACCACTTAAAAGAATAACTAAAATAAGTAAAAAACCAAATATACGATTCTTCGATTTTCGCTTCTTCTCAGCAATTTCTTCTTCAGTTAAAATAGGTTTATTTTCTTCCATAATTAATATTTAATTGGATCACTTGTGCGAGGGAATGGTTGAACATCACGAATGTTATTCATGCCAGTAACATACATTAATAATCTATCGAAACCGATTCCAAAACCAGCGTGTTTACATCCACCATAACGGCGTAAATCAAGATACCATTCGAGTCCTTTTAAACAATGGCATTCTTCCATGCGTTGTTTTAATAAATCATATCTTTCTTCTCTTTGCGAACCACCAACAAGTTCACCTACATAAGGGACTAATAAATCACATGCGGCAACAGTTTTTCCGTCATCGTTTTGTCTCATGTAGAATGCTTTGATTTCTTTTGGATAATCAATTAAGAAAACAGGACCTTTGACAACTTGTTCAGTGATATAACGTTCATGTTCACTTTGCAAATCCATACCCCACTCAATATTGTTGTTATCAAATTTATGACCATTTTTAACAGCTTTTTTAAGTTCTTCAATTGCATCTGTATAAGTCATACGTTTAAATTCACTATGTAAAACATGATGTAAACGATCTTTTAATCCTTTATCAATAAAATTATTAAAGAATTCAATTTCATCTGGGCATTCATGTAATGCAACATCAATGCAATGTTTTAAGCATCCTTCTATGCATTCCATATCGTCATTAAGATCTGCAAAAGCAAGTTCTGGTTCAATCATCCAAAATTCAGAAGCATGTCTAGTTGTGTTTGAGTGTTCCGCTCTAAAAGTAGGACCAAATGTATAAACATCTCTAAATGCCAAAGCAAATGCTTCAACGTGAAGTTGTCCGCTTACAGTTAAAGAAACTGGTTTTCCAAAAAATGAATTTGGATTTTTCTTATCATCAGTAATAACACTAAATGTTGAACCAGCACCTTCAGCATCATTTCCAGTAATAATTGGTGTATGAACGTACATAAAACCACTTTGTTGGAAATATTCATGAATCGCCATAGCCATAGCATTTCTCATTCTAAAAACAGCGTTAAATGTATTCGTACGTGGTCTTAAGTAAGCAATATCTCTTAAAAATTCAAAAGAATGGGCTTTCTTTTGAAGAGGATAGTCACTATCAACATCTCCTTCAATAGCAAATTCTTTTACTCGAATTTCAAATGGTTGTTTTGCGTCTGGAGTCAATACAAGATCGCCAATAATTGATAAAGCAGCACCGGTATTAATATGCGATAAAACTTTGAAATCATCTACAACATTTTCATCATAAACAAGTTGAGCATTTTTAAAGCACGATCCATCGTTAAGAGCAATAAATCCAATGTGTCCGTTATTGCGGTTTGTTCTAACCCAGCCTTGTACAAAAACTTCTTTTATTTTACTCAAAACTTCTTTGCAACCCTCATTGTCAAAACTAAAACTAATCAATTCATAAATATTTCCAATTAACATTTCTTTTGGTTCCATAATTACCTCCTAATTCTCATAAATTATAACAATTTTTTAATTAAAATACTTTATATTTATCAATTCGCCAATTTGGATCACATGATATTGTCGAGTCCGCAAAAACTTTCATATCATAAAGATGAGTTGCAAGGCGAGCAATCATTGCGGCATTATCAGTTGTGCACCATATGGGTGGAACAATTAAATCAATTCCACTATTGTCGAGTCGCTCATGCATTTTTTCACGTAAATATGAATTTGCACTAACGCCTCCAGCTAGAACAACTTGTTTAATATCATAACGTTTCAAAGCTCTTTCAAGTCTATCCATAATCATTCCAACAGCAACATCTTGGAACGATTTACATAAATCAGGGACATTAATTTCGTTTCCTTTTTGCTTTTCGTTATTTACAAGATTTATGACGGCAGTTTTAAGACCGCTATAAGAAAAATCAAGACTATCATCATGAAGAGGAGTAGGAAGTTTATAAGTATGTTTTCCTTCTTTTGATAATTTATCAATTGGTATACCACCAGGATAAGGAAGTCCAACCGTTCTTGCCACTTTATCAAAGCACTCTCCAATTGCATCATCTTTTGTTTCCCCAATGATTTCAAAATTCATTGATTCTTTCATGTAAACAAATTCAGTGTTTCCACCGCTTACGACAATTGAAAGAAGAGGGAATTGCAAAGGTTTTACGTATTCGTTTGCGTAAATATGAGCGGCTAAATGATGCACTGGAATAAGCGGTTTGTTATATAACATTGCAAGTGTTTTAGCAACCTGCATTCCGATATGCAAAGCACCGATTAATCCAGGACCTCTTGTAAACGCAAATGCATCAATGTCTTCAAGTCTAACATTTGCTTTAATTAACGCTTCATCTAGAACATACAAAACATTTTCACAATGTAGTCTCGATGCAAGTTCAGGCATAACACCGCCAAATTTTTGGTGCATCTTTATTTGCGTTGCAACAACATTTGATAAAAGCTCTCCGTCTTTTATAATTGCAATAGATGTTTCGTCGCAACTCGATTCAATTCCTAATATACAAGCCATTTTAAATTAGTCCTTTCACCATGTAGATGGCATCTTCACCATCGGCATAATAATTCTTTTTTATTGTAATTTTCTTATAACCATTTTTTTCATAAAGCTTTTGAGCATTCTCATTGCTTTTTCTTACTTCAAGGGTCACATATTCAACTGCATCATCACCACTTTTTATAAATGAGTCTTCCATTTTATTAAGTAACGCTGTTCCATATCCTTTGTTTCGAAACTCTTTATCTATTGCGATTTGAGATATCGTCGCAGAATTGAACGTAATCATGTAATCAATAAATCCGATAATTTTTCCATCGATTTCAATTATTAGAAATTTATTTAATGGATTTATAGATAATTCGTAAATTAAATCTTCTTTTTTCCACGGATTAACAAAGGATTGACTTTCAATTTTATTTAATTCATCAATATCGTCTAAAGTAGCATTACGAAAGTTAATCATTTCATCAAATCCTTTAAATAAATAGGATCAAGAGTGAATATATTATTTACTAAATTGTTTTCATTAATACCTAAAGCAAGATTATCAATGATATCAAAGTCGCTACTTTCAATGCCTAAATTATTAGTGTCACCATTTACCAAATAATCTTTGTGTTCACCAATGTATTTCAATACTTCTTCATTTGGGGCAACTTCATCTTCATGTAAAACTTTGTCTCCATCATAGCAACCAAAATATGATCTTCCGCTTCTAGCATTGAAAACACAGATTGTCGGTTTATTCGGGTTTCTAAGAAGCGATAATGAGCTTACTTTATAAACTTTAATTTTTAATGCATATGCAATAGTTTTTGCAATTGTGATGGCAATTCTAACACCTGTATATGAACCAGGACCAATTCCCACTACAACGCC
>DNPJ01000079.1:4502-5669 GCA_003501485.1 Bacillota bacterium | reverse complement strand
ATTGTTTCTGAAGGTATACGCGCTTTTCATATGTATGAAAACGAAGAAGATAGACTTCTTAAAGTTGAAGACATGATGCGTAGAGTTGGCCTTAGACCAGAACATTTAAGACGTTATCCTCACGAATTTTCAGGTGGCCAACGTCAACGTGTTGGTATTGCTCGTGCAATGCTTATGAAACCAGAAGTAATCATCGCTGATGAACCAATTTCAGCCCTTGATGTTTCTATCCGTGCACAAGTTCTCAATCTTATTAAAGAATTCCAAAAAGAGAGCAATATGACAGTGCTATTTATTGCTCATGATTTATCTGTTGTTAAATATATTTCAGATCGTATTGGTGTCATTTATGGTGGCAAATTAGTGGAACTTACATCCGCTAATAGATTATTTGAAATGCCACTTCATCCATACACAAAATCTCTTTTAAGTGCAATTCCTTTACCTGACCCAGAAATAGAAAAAGATAAAAAAATTATTACTTATAATCCTTTTGATCATCATTATAGATATGACGACATTCCTCAATTATACGAAGTTGAAGAAGGTCACTATGTAAGATGTAATAAGAAAGAATTAGAAGAATACAAAAATATTATCAAAGAAAAAGGAGGCAAATAATTTATGGAATATATTGAACCAAAACCAGTTCCTGTTGACCCAAAAAGAAAACAGAAAAAGATTATATTTGCCTCTGTAATATCAATTGTCGCGGCAACAGCAATCGCTTTAACTTATTATTTTACAATCAATAATATCTTTCTTGACTATGATAACATCGAGTTATTCACGTATTCTTATCAATACGATAAAGATGATGTTGGTGTAAGAATCGATTCAATTAAAGATGATGCGGTTTTACCAGCTCATTTTAGAATTCCAAACAAGCTCAACGATAAACCTGTTGTTGAAATTGCTGATGAAGTTTTTAAAGATAGAACTGAACTTGAATCAGTTACATTTCCATCTTCTTTAAAAATAATTGGTAATGAATGTTTCTATGGTTGTGAAAATCTTAGTTCATTTAACGTACCTGAAAACATTCAATCCATCGGAACACAAGCTTTTGAAAATACTTTATGGCTTGAGAATCAAGAAGATGGCGAAGTAGCAGTAGGTGATATGCTTTATACATATAAAGGCGAAATGGAAGCCCCCGCTAAAGTT
>DNPJ01000079.1:0-4411 GCA_003501485.1 Bacillota bacterium | reverse complement strand
AAATATGTAAATATGTCTTCGGGCGTATTTAAAAATCAAAAGAACCTTGTTTCTGTTGAAATCCCTTCGAATTTTAGCGAAATTTATGACTCAACATTCCAAGATTGTGAACAATTAAGAGAAGTTAAACTCCATGATGGATTAACAAAAATTGATGATTATGCTTTTTCCGGATGTTCAAGTTTGGAAAATATTGAAATTCCAACTTCTGTTAACCATATTGGCAGCAACGCCTTTTCTTATTCAGCGATTAAGGGTGAAATAACTCTTAATTCAGGTCTTGATTATGTTGGAAGCAATGCTTTTGAATACTGCCGTAATCTCACTAAAGTAAATATTCCTGAAGGCTTTAAATACATTTCTGATTATTTATTTAATGGATGTGAAAATCTTTCTGAAGTTATATTTGATAACAGTGAATATAGTGAAGAATCGAAAGTAGATTATATAGGTATGAGTGCTTTTAATGGCACAAAAATTAAATCAATTGAGATTCCATTCAATGTTACAAGTATTAAGCAAGGAGCATTTGCTAATTGTCCAGAACTTGTTTCAATTTATGTCTATGATAATTTAGAGGGTACAGAAAAGAATTCATACATTTCCGCCTATACAAACGATGATGGTGAAGTCACCGAAGCAGGATGGCAAAAAGGGGGTTCTTATCAAGGTATTGTCAATTTTGAAGTTGGAACATTTACTAATTCAACTAAATTCAATTCAATAATTTTGATAGATAAAGAAAAGAAAGTGATTTCTAACGCTAACGAAGTTTCAATACCAGTTACCCTTCAAAGCCTAGGTGGTAGTAATAGCGAATCAAAGCTTTTCAGTGGAACTTCTATTGAAACAGTTAATTTGTCTAAAAATCTCGATAAAATAGCAAAAGAAGAATACAAGAATACTATAATTAACAATTATTCACTCAAAACTCTTCCGCCTTCTATTTTTGAAAATGCATCAAAATTAAAAAATGTTAATTTCAATGGTTCAACAATAGAAACAATTGGAAGAAATGCTTTTGCAAATTGTGAATCATTAACAAGTATTGCTCTTTGTGACAGCATTAGAAGTGTTGAGACTGGTGCTTTTGAAGATTGTCACAACTTAGTAAATGTCAAACTTTCGAACAATTCTAAAACTATTACTGAAAGAATGTTTGCTAATTGCACTTCTTTGACTAATATTGAACTTCCTGATAGCTTCTTAACAATTAATAAATTTGCGTTTATCGGATGTACAAATCTAAGCAATATCGTTTTAAGCAAAAATATTACAGATATTGGTGAAGGTGCTTTCTTAGGCTGTTCTAGTTTAACTAAATTTGCAATTCCAGATACCTGCAAAGCACTTGCTACACAGATATTTAAAGACTGTGTTTCTCTTGAAAGCGTGACATTGTCCACTAATAAAAATGTTAATACTGTTACCGCGAATATGTTTGAAGGAACAACATTGCTTAAAGCAATCACTCTTCCTAAGAACGTAAAAACAATTGCTTCAAAAGCATTTGCAAATTCAGGGCTTAAAACAATTACTCTTGAATATGAAGGAGTAGTTAGTTTAGCTGCTGATGCATTTGAAAACGATAACCTTGAAGCAATATATGTTCCTGAAAAATTTGTTGATCTTTATAAGAATAATGTTTCTTGGGCACAATATAGTTCTTTAATTCAAAATATTTAAAAGTCTTAAAAGATTTGAATTTTAGGGGTACATTGAATTCATGTACCTCTTTTTTTTATTAAATTCAAAACAACTTCGCAAAATTAAAATCATTTGTAATAGAGAAAAAATTATTTATTGTAATTTATATTTGGTACATGAGTAATAATTAATATGACAGTTTTTAAAAACTTGAATCAATGATGAAACATTTGTTGATAAGTATGAAATAACAGAGAATAAATGATTTTTATCATTAGAACAAATTGAAGAACGTTTAATTATAAATATATTGAAGTAATATTTTAAATCTCGTATAATGTAAGCGTAAATGCTAACAAGCTAACTTAAATATAGGAGGTAAATTATGACATTTGGCGAATTTATTAAAGCAAAAAGGCAAAAGAAAGGTATTACATTCAGAGCGTTTGCGGATATGGTGGATATTGCACCTGCGTATATGAGCGATATTGAAAAAGCAAAAAGAAATGCTCCAACACAAGAAATATTAGAAAAAATGGTAAAAGTACTAGAATTATCAAATGAAGAGGCAAATGAGTTCTTTGATTTAGCAGCTAGTAGCAAAAATTCTATAGCGCAAGATTTAAAAGAATATGTTAGCGACAATCAAAATATAAGAGTGGCATTACGTAAAGCAAAAGATCTTAATCTAGGAGATGACGAATGGATTAAAATTATTGAAGGAATGGTAAACAAAAAGTAGGTGACGTTATATGTTTTTTTATTCGAAAGAAAGATTAGAAATTATGGCTGATGAACTTAATAAAGATTTTTATCCCGAAAGACTAGAAAAAGTAATTCCTTTTGATGCATATGACTTTATGGAAAAACAAGGACTAGATATAGAGTGGAAATACATTACTCCAAACAAAAGATTGTTAGGAATGATATTTTTTGGTGATGCAGTTTGGCCTGTTTGGGATAGTGGAAAATATAATAGCGGAGATTATCCACATAATGAATTTTTTAAAAAAGGGACAGTTGTAATTAACAATATTCTTGTTGATGAAAAAGAAACAAAAAAAGAAAGATTTGTGTCAGGGCATGAAGCAATGCATTGGATTAAAGATAAAGAATATTTTAAAACCCATACAACTGATGTAATTCATGCATGTAAAGAAGAAGCATTTGAAAAAACTTATTGGAATAATTGCATGAATGAAGAAGATATTATCGAAAGACAAACCAATTATTTAAATGCTGCCGTGCAAATGCCAAGAGATTTAATCAAAAATGAGTTTTTCAAAAGGCTAAGATATAAAAATATTCCAAAAGACCCAATAGAATACATGAGATACATATTAAGAGTTTAGCCGATGATTTCGGATTAAATTACAATCCAGTCTTATATAGGCTATACGATTTAAATATTTTAAAAAGGAAGGGTGATTCAAAACGATAATGGCAAAACAACTTGGAGATTAATTACATTAATTCCTAGAAAGAAAGATAAATGAGGAGGATATTGTTATGGATGAATTAAATTGTGTAAAATTAATTAAGCCTTTTAAAAATTTAAAAGTTGGAACAAAGGGAACAATTGTATTGAAATACACTGAAAATGATTTTGAAGTGGAATTTTTTGATGATAATCACGAAACAATTGATGTATACACGATAACTAGTGATTATCTAGAAGTGTATTGGAAGGCTTCGGAGCATAAAGACAACTGAAAAATCCACTGTATAATAGAATATTTTTTATAATGTTGGTGTGAATCTTTTTAAAAACAACCAAGTTATCTACTATGTGTTCAATATCAAATGATGTGAGACGAAATTAACGCACTAAAAAAGCGCCTCATTTATAATTTAAGTATCAGTTTTATTTGTTAAAGAAGATGCCATGAATAATTTAGCATTATTTACCGTTAGATATTGAAACAAGATATCACCATTGTCTTAGGTATAAGAAATTCTAATGGACTGTAAAAAATTATCTCTTCACCATATTAAAAGGCCATTACTTTATTAATGGTTAATAAACCTTGATAGAACAAAGAAATTCTATTAGGTAAATCGCATAAGCCGCTTTTAGATCACTCAAATAAAATAAAAGTTGGAATTATTGAGCGAATCCTTGATCTTCATAGGAGAAATTAAAAACAATCATAAATTGAAATAGAGTTAGATTACCTCATGAAGATATAAAGATATCACGAACTAGTATTTTAAGAATATTTAGAAGAAACGGTGAATTTGCAATCATATAAGCCCGCAAAGAAAAAACATAACGGCAAAGTTGAAAGAAGTCATATGATTGACCAAGATAAATTTTATAAAACTTCAAAGTTCTACTCGTTAGATGATTTAAGGAGACAAGGAAAAGCATAGAATAAAAGATATAACAATACTCCAAAAATTGTGCTTAATTTTAAAACATCAAATGAAGTCGAACTTGAAAAAAACTTGTTAAATTGTTAGAAGATGCAGGTGAAATGAGATGTGGGAATTGCCTCATATCATTTGAAAGTTAGCTTTTATCATTAGAGTAATCAAAGAATAATTGTTTTTATTAATATTTATATTAAAATATTTTTGTTATGTTTATTAAAAGATTTACTATTGAATGTTCTGATGTTGATTCCAATTTTGAATTAAAATTATCAAGTTTATTTCGCATGATGCAAGAAGCCGCTACAAGAGGAGTAGAAGCGCTTGGTCATGGCGTTTTAGAAATCTCAAAAGAAGAATTAATGTGGGTGATAACCCGTTATCAAGTTAC
>DNPJ01000139.1 GCA_003501485.1 Bacillota bacterium | reverse complement strand
GAAAACTCTTTTTTAAATATTAAGCCTTTTATCTATTTTGGAGAAAAAAGTAGAACAATTGAATATTGTTTATTAGATTTTCAATTTGATGATGAATTACTAGATGGATTTGATGGAATAAAAATTACATCTATTTCCTTAGAGAATGAACATTTAGCGGTTTTTGAAGGAAAAACAAAAGACGGAAATAAAACAAAAATATGTGGAATGTTTGATAAAATTGTTGTTATTCCTCAAACACTTCAAAATCCTGGCGAATTATATTATCTCATCAAAGTTAATATTGATGGTAAATCGTATCAATATTTATGCAAAAATGATGTTCATGAAAATGATGATGTCGATATTATCTTCAATGAAACATTGGTAACAACAAAAGTTGTTGAGATTAAGAAGGTTTATGAAGACGAACTCCCTTTACCTTTAGAAAAAATGAATCAGACTATTAATAAGTTGAATTAACCATTAAATTACTTTTAGTTCGCATATAAGGACAAAAACTTATTTTTTTATGATACACTTTTTTAGACGTTTATTCTAATTGCAAGAGGTGAATTATGAAAAGAACTGATACACAAATACATTTTATAGAATTACTATTAACACTTGATTATTTGTTGCATAATACTGACGAAAATAATCCAGCAACACAACAAAAAATATGTGCATACGCGCAAAAATACAATTTGAAATATAGTGGTGGAAAAGCCGGAGATGATATTAAAAGACAAAGAATTTCAAACTGCCTTTCATTTTTAGAGGATATATCGATTAAATATCCTGACGCATTACCTTTTATTTTAGAAACAACAGAATCAGGAAAATATTATATAGAGCAGAGAAATGGACTTGATAATAATCAAGTTGCCCAAGTTTTAGCGGCTTTAAAAAACGACAAATATACCAGCGAAGAAGATGCTGAATTTTTAATGGAAAACATCTTGAATACCTTTTCAACAAGCGATGAAAACAGCAAAAAAATTATGGATGAATTTAATCTTTTAAATCGCGGTGTTAAAAAGTATTGTGGTGATGCATTGAAGAATGCTGAAATAATTAGAAAAGCATATCAAGAAAAGAAATTAGTTAAAGTTAAAAGTAAATTTAGTTTTACAAAAAACTATACCTGGCATAGGGTTTGCTTTATAAAACAATATGATGGAAAATTATTTGCTTTTCTTCTTCCTCTTAAAAAAACAATATCAAGAACAGGTATAGAGCTAAGATCGTATATTTTTGAACCAATTACTAATATCGATATATTAAAAAGTAACAAAATGTCAGATTATTTATGCGATGATTTTGAAGATAATAGAGATTTAAACGAACTTTACAAGGCCACTAATCCACGTATAGCTTCTTTTTATAAAAGCCTTGACGAATTTGTTTCAAGGCAATTACTAAGACAAGAAAAGAATTTGATTACCATAACATTTATTTTTAGTTCAAAAAATTTGCACTTAATTAAAAGAAATTTTGAAGAACATTTCGGTGAGAAACTTAGTTATAGTTATGTAAAAGTGACCTTTGATAAAAATGCTTCTAATGTCTTATTTTTAGATTCGCGTGGTAGAAAATATATAAAAGCATCAGAAAATGAAGCACATTTATGTTGTGGGACTATAAAGGCTAATATAAATACTTTTGCTCATTGGTATTTCGATTGCTTAAATAGCAACGAAATTCCTAATTTTGCAAGAAAAATTGATATCATTAGTCCTTCTAGTTTGAAGTCAAGAATAGCTTCATTAGCGGTAAGAAGTTTTACCAATGTTTATTATTTATTATCAAAAGAAGAAAGAACCAAAATGCTTACTAATTTTGCAAGATTTAATCAATTTCATTTAGACAAATTAGAAACCTCTATTAAAACACAAAAAATAAAAAATGAAGATTATGAAAATAAACGAAAGAATCGAAAACTTAAATCTGACTAAATAGTTCTATAATAGAACAACAATTATTGATCATCAGTGACCTTATCAAGCAAATTGCAGTTGATAAAATAAATGATGGTCTTTTTTTGTATTTTTTTATTTGACAAAGCAAATTTTCTTTGAAAAAACATTTAAATTTAATTTTTTATGAACAAAAATGACCGCAAAAAGCACATATTTTTTAAAAATTTAAATTAAAAATTTAATATATATCTACTTTCGGTAGAGTGATTTTCTGTAGAATAGATGACAATATAGAGATAACGATAAGAGGGAAGAAAGATGAAATTATGTGAAAAAATTACAATTTTGCGAAAAAGAAGCAATCTTACTCAAGCTAAACTAGGAGAGTATCTTTTTGTCACTGATAAAGCGGTTTCAAAATGGGAATCTGGAAAAAGTGAACCTGATTTAGACACGCTTAACAAAATGGCAAAACTATTTAATGTTGATGTTAAATACCTTGTTTCCGATTCTTACGATATTAGCGATATTGAAAACGCTAACAATGGTGAGATATTTGTAAAAGAAAAAACAACTGTCGAAAAGAAAAAAATACCATTTAAGTCGTTTGCTATACTAAGTGGTGAAGTTACGTTATTTCTAACAATCGCGGTTATAGCTATTGTTGTTATATTAAACATCATCGGAAATGTTACTGATCGTGTAACTGGCTTGTTTGATAATTGGTATCAAATTGTTATTTTTGCTTTAGATATCTTCTTCTTGTCTTTAACCCTTTTATTCGTTGGTCTTGAGGTTTCTCAAAATTATAAATTTAAAAACTATCGTCTTGTGAAAAAAGGCAAATCGATGAAGGCATTGTCTCCAACAATATATGGGGCAACTGCTTTATTTTTTGTAGTCTTATTTATTGTTGGAATGGTTGGTGGCGATTACGCTATTCAAAATAGATCATCAATTAACGCTGCTTTAAATTTCGAAGAATCGGTTAAGGTTGGTGGTGGTGATACATATTACACTTCTGACTATCTCAATGAAGATGGTTCTTTTAACGATGAAAAATTAAATGAAGCCGCGAAAGAGACTGTCAAAGAAGTTAGCGATGAAGGTGTTGTTCTTCTTTGGAATAACAACAATGCTCTACCTCTTGCTAAAGAATCTAAAGTTAATTTATTTGGCATGGGAAGTGTTAAATATTTGCTTTCAGGTTTTGGAAATCATGATACATATGCTTCACAAACTGAAGATATGAAAACAGTTTTCGAAACCGGAAATGCCAAGTTTGATGTTAATGATAAATTATTTGATAAATATAACGAGCTTGCATCAACTGGAAATTATGGTGAAAAGAATGTTCAAGGAAGCGCCACTAATAACCCAAAATATAATGGTTCAACTGGATATCTTGATGGAAGATATCGTGAATATTCAGTTAGAGAACCGAGTTGGAGTACATTAACTAGTGCAGTCACTGATAGTGTTTCACAATATAAAGATGCTGCAATATTTATTGTTTCTCGTAACGCAAGTGAAGATGGAGACGTTTGGTTCCCAACTAATGAATGTTTAGATAACACATATCTAGATCTTTCTAATGAAGAAGCTCAAATACTTGAACAATTAAAAGCTAAAAAGGATAACGGTGAATTAGATAAGATTATTGTTATTTTAAATACAAAAAATGTTATGCAAATGCAAAACCTTACATTAGAAAAGTATGGTATTGATGCATGTTTATTCGCTGGACTCAATGGTTCAAGCGCTTATTATTCGTTAAGTGATATTCTCGTAGGTGATGTTAATCCTAGTGGAAGCTTAGTTGATACAATTGCTTATGATATCGATTCAGCTCCTGCAACAGTTAATACTGGCGATTTTAGATGGACTTCATCGACAGGTTTACCTGCCACAGATTTAGGTGTTTATAACGATTTCTATCTCGTATATCAAGAAGGAATCTATGTCGGATATAGATATTATGAAACTCGTTATGAAGACGTGGTTTTAAATCAAGGTAATGCAAGTTCAATTGTTGGAGCAAAGAAATCTACTTCTACTTGGAAATATCAAGACGAAGTGGCTTTCCCATTTGGATTTGGTGAATCATATACAGATTTTGAATTTTCAAATTATAGTGTTAGACATACCGAGGGAGAATTTGGAGGCGATTACACTATAAGCGTTGATGTTAAAAATATTGGTTCAAGAAGCGGAAAAACTTCAATTCAAGTTTACCTTCAAAAACCATATACAGAATACGATGTTGCTAATAAAGTTGAAAAAGCATCTGTTGAATTAGCGGGTTTTCTCAAAAGCGATATTCTTGAACCTAACGAAACAAAACAATATTC
>DNPJ01000069.1 GCA_003501485.1 Bacillota bacterium | reverse complement strand
ATTTAGTTTGTCAGTTTGCGTAAAATATTAAAGAGGTAGTTTGGATGAAGTTGTTTGTATTATTAGCTCTGACAACATTGTTGCTAGGATCGTGTGCTAGTAGTTCAAATTCTACAACTATTAGTTCATCAAGCACTGATAGCTCAGATACATCTTCATCCAACAATAGCGATTTAACATCTTCTGGAAGTGATATTTCGATACCTACAAATATCACAACAGTGAGTTCTACTGCAAATGTTAAAAAAATAACTAATGTTATTTCTTATCCTGAAAATATATACAAAGATTCAATAATTTCTCCCAAAAATGTCTTAATTGAAATAGAACTCAGCGATGGAAGCATATTTAGCGATAATCCTGATTATATTGAAACAGATTTTGTAAATAAAGTGGATGGTGATATTGTTGTTTCAACTGTTCATTATCTAGAATTTACTGCAACATTTGAATCAATTCTACGCGAATATGTTGTTGATAAAATATCTTCTGAAATAACTTCTAAAACAGCTTCTTATTCTCAATGGACATATAGTTCGACGGTTTCAAATGCACAATATATTGGTATTACAGGAACTAGTGGTAACGCTTTAATGTTTTCGGGTAATAAGGTCTCGGTAGGAAAACCTGGTATTTTGACTCCTATTTCTGCCGGAGCAATAAGAAAGGTCAAAATAAATTGGAACGAAGCGACAAATGATTCAAAAGGAAGCATTGTTGGTGTTTATGGCAAAAATACTCCCTTCGTTGACGAAGAGGATCTATTAGATTTATCAGATTGCAATTTGATACATAATTTTACTTTCGATTCAAATAATTTATCCGATACTTACGATGTAATTGATAATTATCATTATTGTGCAATCATTACTAATGGTGTTCTTTATGTTGATTCATTTGAAATATATTGGGATACATATTCACCTGCTAGTGAATTAACAAAAATGGAATTTAGCGGGTCATTATCTGCTTTAACAACTGATAGCGAATATAACAAAGATGAATTCTACATCTATGGAACTTACTCAGACGGAAATAAAGTGGACATAACAAGGTTATGTAGTATTGAAACATTAACTCCTATTCCTAGTGAAGCAAATGAAAATTTTGAAGTTAGTGTAAAAGCTACTTATTTAAGGAACAATGCTATTTCATTGACTCAAAATGTAAATGCCGAGATAAGAAGAGGGATGCCAACATCAGTAAAGCTCATATGTCCTGATTTGATTTGTGGCGGCGAATTAAATGCAAGTGGTTTTTCTCGTGATAGCCTTTTTTACAAAGAAGACGCAAGTGAAAATGATGCAACATATATTCAAATTCTAAGTAAAGAAGCCTATTGGACAACTTCTCCAAGTAAAATAATTGCAACTTTAACCATTGGCGGAAGTTCTAAAATGGAATTTAGCGAAGAACAAGGAGTTTATGTTGAACTTTTAGGTGAGAGCGGTGATCCAATTGAAGGAACAAAAAAATTGGTTTTTACTAGTTCGACAAAGGCTGAAATTGCATTTGAAATCGAATATAGTAGTATTGATAATGTCTTTGGGATACGTATTTCTCATAAAAAGGTGAAAAGAAAAAATGTTTATGTATATGGAATACTTCTTCAATATGAGGAATGATTCTTTACAACGATTTTTGACATACCATTTTTAATTGTTGTTTAATATTAATATTAAGCAAGTATAATATATTTTATGGAAGCATTAAAAGAACAATCAAAACCTAATCAAATTAAACTTCATACTTTTGATGAAGTTAAAGAAAAGTATTATGTTTACATCACAAATCCAAAATCTAGAAAATTAGTTGAAGATGCATATGAATTTGCTAAAAAGAAACACGAAGGGCAATTCAGACGCAGTGGTGAGCCGTATATTCACCATTTGATTGAAGTTTGTTATATTTTAACTGAACTTAATTGTGGCCCAACAACTTTAGCTGCAGGCCTTCTCCACGATGTTGTAGAAGATACAGATACTACATTAGATGATTTGAAGATTTTTGGTGATGATGTTTGCATGATTGTCGATTCTTTGACAAAAATTCAAAGATTAAAATTGTCACATAGGAAAGAAGAAGATTTTGTCGCGGAAGATCATCGCAAGATCTTTCTGGGAATGGCAAAAGATGTCCGCGTAATTGTTATTAAATTGGCTGATCGACTTCACAATATGCGCACTCTTGATTCATTGCCAGAAAATAGGCAGAAAACTCTTGCAAAAGAAACATTAGAAGTTTTTGCACCAATCGCTCATAGATTAGGTATTAACACCATTAAAAGTGAGCTTGAAGATTTATCTTTAAAATATCTTGAACCGGAAAAATATAACGAAATTAACTCGTTGATTAACAAGAGAATAAAAAACGGTCAAAAATCACTCGATAACTTTTCTAAACGCGTTGCCGATATATTATTTAAGCAAAATATTCCTTTTCAAATGGAATCAAGAGTTAAATCTCTATATTCAATTTACCGAAAAATATATGTAAAACATCACAAACCTGAAGAAATATTCGATCTTTTAGCAATTAGAATTATTACTGAAACAGAATTACAATGCTATGAAATTTTAGGTATTATTCACGCTACATACACTCCTATTCCAGGACGTTTTAAAGACTATATAGCTATGCCTAAACCAAACATGTATCAGTCACTTCATACATGCATTCTTTCTGGTGATGGAAATACATTCGAAGTACAAATACGCACAAAAGACATGGATGATGTAGCAGAAAGCGGAATCGCTGCCCATTGGCGGTATAAAGAAGGAAGTAACTACTCTCCTAAGCAAGAACAAAAAGAAATTGAAGAAAAACTTCACTGGCTTAGAGATTTAGTTAACATATCGGAAGAAGATAGTGATAACGCAAAAGAATATATGAATTCTTTGTCACATGATATTTTCGAGGCAAATGTCTATTGCTTTACACCGAAAGGCAAAGTTATTGATTTACCAGCAGGATCGACACCCTTAGATTTTGCATATAAGATTCACACAGGTGTTGCGGAAAAAGCAGTGGGTGCAATCGTAAATAATTCGATGGTTCCTTTAAATACAGAACTTAAAACAGGCGATATTGTTGAGATTAAAACTTCAAAATCTTCACAAGGACCAAACGAAGATTGGCTCAAAATTGCCACGACTAATTTTGCTCGTTCTCATATTAGAAAATTTCTTGCGAAAAAGAATGCTGATTTTCTTAAAAATGATAAGATTGCAAAAGGTAAACAAATTTGTCTTGACGCCTTCAAAGCATATGATATTGGCGAAGGTGAAATGGAACAACTTTTAAATAATCAAAATGTTTTTACAAACTTCAAAGTTGATGATTTAGACAATTTATATTTAATGGTTTCAAATAAGAATCCTACTCCTGGCGCAATTATTGATTTTCTTAACATAAAACCAAAAGAAACTATCAAATTAAATAAAGTTGAAAAAGTCGAATCAAACGATTCCCCAGTTTATGTTAAAAACGCTGGTAAAATTGCCATATCGTTAGCGTCTTGTTGTACGCCTATTCCCGGAGATGAAATTGTAGGTTATATCACAAAAGGCAAAGGCATTAGCGTTCATAGAAAAAACTGCCCCAATATTATAAATGAAAGCAAACGTCTAATCGAAGTTTTTTGGCGAGATGACTTAAACAAAAATTCATATCCTGTCGATATAAAAATTGAATGTAATGATAGACCAAATCTTCTCATGGATGTAATGAATGCATTGTCGCAAAAAAATATCCCTGTAACTGCGATCAACGCTCACCTACATACATCAACACGTGAGACAACAATTACCGCGACAATATATGTCAACAACGCATCACAATTGCAAGATTTATTCAATGTTTTGAAAAACGTAAAAAATGTAAACGAAATACAAAGAATAATTCACTAAATCCTATTTTTTGATAAAACAATTTTCTATCGTTTGACCTTACATATTAAAATATGTATAATTAACTCATTGAGAAAGAGGTTTTAATATGGAAATCAATCCTGTAAAAGGTACTCACGATATAATTGGCGAAGAAGCAGATGTTTATTTTAATTTAGAAATGGCTGCTCGTATGTTAGCTGATATTTTTGGATACAAAGAAATGCGAACACCGATCATCGAGCATTCTCCTTTGTTTGTTCGCTCTGTTGGTGAATCAAGTGATATTGTTACTAAAGAAATGTATACATTCCTAGATAAAGGTAATAGGGAAATAACTTTACGCCCAGAAATGACCGCCGGAGTTATGAGAAGCATTGTAAGCAATAAACTATATGCTACAAATGATTTGCCTTTAAAATATTTTTATTTTGGTCCATGTTTTAGATATGAAAGACCACAAGCTGGAAGATATCGTCAATTTCATCAATTCGGCATTGAACAAGTTGGTGTTAAAAACGAATATGAAGATGCTGAAGTTGTATTGTTAGGAAAAAGATTTCTTGAAATAATCGGATTACAAAATGTAAAAGTATTAATTAACACTCTTGGTGATCAACAATCTAGAGATGACTATAGAATAGCGTTAAAAGAATATTTCGCTAAACACATTGATAATATGTGCGAAGATTGTAAAAGAAGATTGGAAATTAATCCACTTCGTATTCTTGATTGCAAAGTTCCTGAAGATCAAGAAATAATTAAAAATGCTCCAAAAATGAAAGATTATTTAAGTGTTGAAGCAAAAGTATATTTTGAAAAAGTCATAAGCATTCTTCAAAATGTTGGTGTTACCGTTGAACAAGATGACACATTGGTTAGAGGCTTAGATTACTATACGGGCATTGTATTCGAATATCACGATATTAATGATGAAATCGGCGCTCTTGGTGGTGGTGGTCACTATAAAAATCTCCTTAAAGAAATCGGCGGACCTGATTTAGAAGGTGTCGGATTATCATTCGGCGAAGAAAGACTTTATTATGTCATTAAAAAGATTCTTGGAGATGATATTCCGTCTAATGGATTAGATTATTACGTTATGGGTATGACTGAAGAAGCAATCAATACCAATTTTGATTTAAAAGATAAAATTCGTTCATTAGGTTTAAGTGCTGATGGCAATAATGAAATTAAATCATTCAAAGCTTTATTCAAAATTGCAACAAGAAAAAAAGCTAAATTCGCAATTATTATTGGCGACGATGAATTAAAAGACAAAAAACTAACAGTAAAAAATTTAAAATCGCAAGAACAAACAACCATTTCTTTGGAAGATGCAGAAAGAATGCTTCCTTCGATGATTGAAGAATATAACAATAATGAAGGAGAATAAAATGGAAAGAACTTGTAAAAATACTGAATTAACGCTTGCTGATGTAGGAAAAAAAGTTACATTAGTTGGCTGGGTAGCTAAAAGAAGAAACTTAGGCTCGCTTTTATTTATTGACCTAAGAGATAGAAGCGGAATCATCCAAGTTGTTGTTAATGAAGGAACAAATGTGCCTGATGTTAGAAATGAATATGTTATTTCTGTGAAAGGCACTGTTTGCAAAAAAGAAACTCCAAATAAAAATTTAAAAACTGGAGATATAGAAATTGTTGCTGACTCGATAGAAGTATTTAGCAAAGCTAAGACAACTCCAATGATGATTCAAGATGACACAGACGCTCTAGAAGATACGAGATTAAAATATAGATATCTTGATTTGCGAAGACCATGTTTGCAACAAAATCTCATGAAAAGAGCTCATATCGTTCGTATAGCTCACGATTATTTTGATAAAAATGATTTTATTGAGGTTGAAACGCCTTGTTTAATTCTTTCTACGCCAGAAGGTGCTAGAGATTATATTGTTCCATCACGAATTTCTCATGGTAGTTTTTACGCTCTTCCTCAATCACCTCAATTATTTAAACAATTACTAATGATTGGTGGTATGGAAAGGTATTATCAAATCGCTCGTTGCTTTAGAGACGAAGATTTGCGTCAAGATAGACAACCTGAATTTACTCAAATAGATTTAGAGATGTCTTTCCTTGATCAAGACCAAATTTTAACAATAATGGAAGGATTCTTGAAAAGAGTTTTCAAGGAAGTAATTAATGTTGATATTGTTACACCGCTTAGAAGAATGGATTATAGCGAAGCTGTAAACGTTTATGGTAGTGATAAACCAGACACACGTTTTGGAATGCATTTATTCGATGTGAAAGACATTTTAGAAAAATCGGAATTTAATGGTTATCATGGAGTAGATTCTATTAAAGCTATTGTAGTTCCAAATGTCGCAAATACATTTTCAAGAAAAATAATTGATTCTTTAAATGTTGAAGCAAAGAAATTCTCATTGCCTGGTTTAGGAATATTTAAAGTTCATGGTAATAAGCTCGATGGCAGCTTAACAAAATTCTTAAATGACGATTTAGAAAAACAATTGTTAGATAAAAGTGACGCAAAAGAAAACGATGTTATTATCGTTGCAAGCGGAAAACTTGATAGAGTTAATTTCTGCTTAGGTGCGTTGCGCAGTAAATATGGTCATGAATTAGGATATGTTAAACCAAATACATATGATTTGTTGTGGGTTGTTAATTTTCCGTTATTCGAAAAGAATGAAGATGGTAGTTATTCACCTCTTCATCACCCATTTACTCGTCCAACACCAGAAACTGCTCAATATCTATACACAGACCCAAGCAAAGTGCTATCTGCTGCATATGATATTGTAATCAATGGCTATGAAGCAGGTGGTGGTTCTTTGAGAATTTATGATGAGGATATGCAAAAGCAAATATTCAAAATTCTTGGATTTTCACAAGAAGACATTGCTCGTAAATTTGGATATTTTGTTAACGCATTTGATTATGGAACTCCTCCACATGGTGGAATTGCGTTTGGTCTTGAAAGACTTTCTATGATTATATGCGGTACAGATAACATTCGTGATGTCATTGCTTTTCCTAAAAATCTCAAAGCGGCGTGCCCAATGAGCAATGCACCGCAACCAGTTGATCAAGCCCAATTAGATGATTTAGGAATTGAAATTAAAAAATAAGGAGAAAAAAATGAGTAACAAACAATTAGATAATTTATGCGTCAGCGCAATAAGAGCAACATGCATTGATGTTGTTAACAAAGCAAAAAGTGGCCATCCAGGAATGGCTCTTGGTAGTGCACCGATACTTTACACATTGTTCAACAATCACTTAATTGCCAATCCAAACGATCCAACATGGATTAACCGCGATAGATTCGTGCTTTCTGCGGGACATGCAAGTTCTCTTCTTTATACAATGTTGCATGTTTGTGGTTACCCGCTTTCAATGGATGATTTAAAATCATTTAGACAATTGGGTAGTCTCACTCCAGGACACCCAGAATATATGCATACAAAAGGCGTCGATGCTACAAGCGGTCCTCTTGGGCAAGGAATTGCTCAAGCAGTTGGTATTGCTATGGCTGAACGTGCAACAAGCGCTCAATATCCTGACGGAAATAGATTAATTAACCATTTTACATATGTCTTATGTGGTGATGGTTGTCTTCAAGAAGGGCTTTCTCAAGAAGCAATTTCTTTAGCAGGACATCAAAAATTAAATAAATTAATTTTAATTTATGATAGCAATGCTGTAACCCTTGATGGTGGAATTGATTTGTCATTCTCTGAAAACGTTCGTGAAAGATTTATTGCTAGTGAATGGGATGTTTTAGAAGTTAAAGATGGCAATGATATAGAAGCAATCGATAGAGCAATTGTTAAGGCGAAAACAAGCTTAGACAAACCAACTCTTATTATTGTTCATACAATCATTGGTTACGGTAGTGAAAAACAAGGAACATGCAAAGTTCATGGCAATCCTTTAGGATTGGACGATGGAAAACACGCAAAAGAAGTTTATGGTTATGATTACCCTGAATTCTTTATTCCTCAAGAAGTTTATGATAATTTCAAAAATAATTTCGTAAAACGTGGAGTCGAAGCTGAAGAAAATTGGAATAAAAATATCAAAGAATATAGTTATGAGCATAAAAATGCTTATGAAACATTTAAAAAAGCATTTGCTGAAGATGTTTCATCATATTTTGATAAAGAGCCATCTTTTGAACAAGCAAACAATGATTCATCACGTGTTAGTAGTGGAAAAGCACTTAATGAGCTTCACCAAATGATTCCATTCCTTATGGGTGGAAGCGCTGATGTTGCTGGAAGTGTAATGACTAAAATTAATGATGGTGTTAATTTTACTAAAGAAACACCTTATGGAAGAAATATTAATTTTGGTATTCGCGAATTTGCAATGGCTAGTGCACAAAACGGTATGCTTCTTCACGGCGGTGTTAAAACATACGTAGGAGCATTCTTGGTTTTTAGTGATTATATGAAATCAGCCATTAGAATGTCGGCATTAAGTAATTTACCTGCAGTTTATCTTTTCTCACATGATAGTATCGCCGTGGGAGAAGACGGACCAACACATCAACCAATTGAACACTTAGCAATGCTTCGAAGCATTCCTAATGTAGATGTTATTCGACCATGTGATGCTAGAGAAACTTATGCAGCATGGAAAATTGCTCTTGAAAGTAAAAACACACCTACATGTTTAATTTTATCGCGTCAAAATTTACCTCTATTAACGTCATCATTTGATGATGTCAAAAAAGGTGCTTATATTATAAGCAAGGAAGAAAAACAATTAGACTTAATTCTTGTTGCAACAGGTAGCGAAGTTGCTCTTTGTGTTAAAGCACAGGAATTATTAAAAGAAAAAGGACTTGATGTAAGAGTCGTTTCCATGCCTTCTACATATTTGTTTGACAAGCAAAGCAAAGAATATAAAGAAAAAATTCTTTCTCTTCCAAAATCAAAAATCGTATCAGTTGAAATGCTATCGACTTTTGGATGGGCAAAATACGCTGATTATAATTATGGTATCGATACATTTGGTACAAGCGCACCTGCAAAAGACGCTATTAAAGCATATAAATTTTTACCAGAAGATTTAGTTAATTATATTTTGGAAAACGTTAAATAATAAAGGAGATCGACATGGCGGACTATATTTATATAAAAAATTACTCAAGAAGTGGCGAGATAGGTATTTCCCGTCGTGTTTTTGAACAAATTGTAAGTGATGCGGTTTCACGTGTAAGTGGCGCTAGCATTTCACCTACGACCGCAAAGAAAATGCCTTTTAATTTAAACAGTCCAATAAAAATCTTTTTTAGAATTGATGGTTCAGTAGAAATTAAAATTTCTATTATTTTAAAGAAAGGCGTAAATTCTGATAAAGTTTGCTTAGCAATTCAAGAAGAAGTTGCTAGATCAATTACTGCTTATACAGAATCTGTTCCATTCCAAATTGAATTAAAAGTTGCTTCATTTGCTTAATTTATGAAACAAAAGAAACAAAAACAACCAATAACATATCAACAAGCTCATAACAAAGCTGTTAAGATGTATCAAAAAACGTCGATATTTCTCATGTGGGCAGGTTTGTTGAATATATTTGCTATTATTATCGGTGCAATTCAGCTTGGAACTAACTCCATTATTGAAAATTTGTCATTTAAATGGCCAACAAGTGGATTTGCATTAAATTTCACATTGCAAATATTCTTAAATTGTTTAATTTTGAAATCATGTGATTTATTATTAGCAAATTTTCTAATGATATTGATAGCTATAGTTCTTGGTGCAGGATTTGCTTGCCTTGGAGTATTCGCTTCAAAAGGAAGAATAAAAATCTTACTTATAGGAACTGGATTGTACGCTTTAGATTTTATTGCGATGTTCTTTGTTTACATTTATTCAGGTGTTCCTAGTATCTGGACAAACTATGCATTCACATTAGCGTGCCATGTTGTTGTTTTAGTGGGGATGATAATTGCAATTGTTGAATATTACAATGTATTACATATTGAAAAAGTATTTAAAGGCGATAATAAAATAAAAATCGAAGAAGAAGTTGAAAGCGAGGTTATTGCTAATGGAAAATAACATAAGTAGAAATAAAGAACACGAATTGATTATGATAAGCATATATGATGCTTTAACATATATATCCATGAACGAACAGTTTTCATTGGAAGACACAATGGAAAATATTTTCATGGTTCCTTATGAAGATATTCCATATTTTTCAAAATCAGTAACCATTAAAGCTCTCATGAATATAAATCAAATTGAATCAACTTTTCAAGAGCATATGCCTAAATGGAAATTTGATAGATTAAACCAAGTGGAACGCGCGATTCTTCTTGAAAGTTATGCTTCATATAAATTAACTGATGAAAAAATTGATAAAAATGTAATTATTGATGTTGCAGTTAATCTTGCCAAAAAATATTTAGATATAAAGGATTACAAATTTGTAAATGCTATATTAGATAAAGTTCTATGATAAATAAAGATCAAGCTTTTTCGATTACCGCGATAAACAAATATATCAAACAAATGTTTGATAACAATTTTTCTTTACAAAATATTATAATCAAAGGCGAAGTAAGCAATTTTAAAAAATATCCAAGCGGGCATGTTTATTTTTCACTAAAAGATGATGAATCTTCATTAAAAGCAGTAATGTTTTTTGATAACGCTAAATATTTAGACAGTTCAATTGATAATGGCAGCGAAGTTATAGCCAAAGGAAAAATATCAACTTATGTTGCACGTGGAGAATATCAATTTTACGCTGATACGATGGAATTATTTGGAAAAGGTGATCAATTGCTTAAACTAGAACAACTAAAACGAAAATTAGCCGCTGAAGGATTGTTTGATTCTTCGAGAAAAAGAAAAATTAATCTTTTCCCTAAAGCAATTGGCGTTATAAGTGCAAAAAATAGTGCTGCATTTGCTGATATTAAAACAAACTTGCTTCGTCGATTTCCTCTTGTAGACGTCATTTTATTCCCTAGCCTTGTGCAAGGAAGCGATGCGCCAAAAGACCTTCTACGAGCCTTAAACGACGCCAAAAACGCGAAAATAGATACTCTCATCATTGGTCGCGGTGGCGGTGCTAGTGAAGACTTGAGCGCTTTTAACGATGAAACACTTGTAAGAGAGCTCTCCAAATTTCCAGTTCCGGTAATATCCGCTGTTGGACATGAAATTGATTTTACACTTGTTGATTATGTTGCTGATGCAAGAGCGTCAACACCTACTGGTGCGGCAGAACTTGCAACAGTTGATAAAAGGGAATTATATCAAGCACTTGATGATTATAGCGAAGAATTAACCTATATATTGGAAAGAAGAATTAAAAATTATCGGGATAAGATAGATTCGATCTCAAGATTACCTTTCTTTAAAAATCCAAAAAGTATGTATCTAGATAAAATTGAATTTCTAAAACAAATGAAGACGAGATTAAATGTTGATTTAAATAATTATTTAAAATTAAAAAAAGAGACTCTAAGACTAAAGGTAGAGCATTTAAACTCATTATCTATTGATAATGTATTAAAACGAGGATATTCAATAACACAAGATGAAAACGGCAAAGTCATCAAGAGCATAAAAGATATTAATGTCAACAATACAGTTAAAGTTTTAATAAGCGACGGTTATATAAATTCAAAAGTAATTAGCAAGGAGAAAAAATAATATGTCAGAAAAGAAAATTGATTTCGAAAAATCTCTTAAAAGGCTTGATGAAATAGTGAACAAAATTGAGAACGAAACACTTCCTTTGGATGAGTGTTTAAAACTTTATAGCGAAGGAAAAGCACTTATAGCTACATTAGAAAAAATGTTGAAGGATGCAGAAAAGAAAATTGAAGAAATTGAGAAATAACTCTGTTAGTATTTACTATTAGTATATTTTTAGTTAAAGTTTAGTATATGAAAGACAACAAAAATGGAATAATTAATCACATAGATCTAGACAATATAAAAAGTCCAGATTTTTTAAAGACCCTTTCATATAAAGAACTTTATGTTTTAGCTGATGATTTAAGAAAAGAAATCATTGAAAAAACAAGCATTTACGGTGGACACTTATCAAGCAACCTAGGAGTTATAGAACTAACAATAGGGCTTAATAGAGTTTTTGACTTCTCCAAAGATAAAATTATCTTTGATGTCGGACATCAATGTTATGCGTATAAAATTTTGACAGGTCGCAATTTAAATAATCTTCGCCAAAAAGATGGCGTATCAGGTTTTCAAAAGCGTTCAGAGTCTTTGTATGATGTTTATGAAGCTGGTCACTCATCGACATCTATAAGTGCAGCAAACGGATTTGCAATTGCAAGAGATTTAAATAATGAAAAATACGATGTAATCGCATTTATTGGCGACGGTTCAATAGAAAATGGACTTGCTTTAGAAGCATTAAACAATCTCGCTGGATCCAATCATAAAGTAATTATTGTTTTAAATGACAACGGAATGTCCATTTCAAAACACACAGGAGGCCTAGGAAAAGTATTTGCAAAAATTTCTTCAGCATCTGGATATAACAAAATGAAAGTTGCATATAAGAAATCGCTTGTTAAAACAAATTTTGGAAAGAGAATTTATAATTTTTCTAAAGCTATCAAAAACTATTTTAAAAGAATACTTGTCCCTGTCAATATATTCGATGCAATGGGTCTTTCTTACATTGGTCCTATTGATGGACATAATATAAAAAAGATTGAAAAAGCTTTAAAAAGAGCTAAAAACACGACTAAATCTGTTGTTGTTCACATGTGCACGCTTAAAGGAAAAGGTTATAAATTAGCTGAAGAAGATGAAAGCGGATATTGGCATGGTGTTACTCCATTTGATATTGATACTGGCAAACCAAATAAAATTCATCCTGGATTCAATTCTTGGTCACATATTTATAGCGATATTACTTTAAAAGAGATGAGCGTCCATAAAAATGCTATTTTGATTTCACCTGCAACTGTTAAAGGTGCCGGTCTTGAAAATGTTTTTAATCAATACAAAAATCGCTCAATTGATGTTGGTATAGCAGAAGAACACGCGATAACATTAGCCAGCGGCCTAGGAATAAGCGGTTATCATCCAATTGTTTCGATATATTCAACATTCATGCAACGAAGCTTTGATGAAATAAGCCACGATTTAGCTAGAATGAATGTAAATTCGACAATACTTGTTGAACGTGCCGGTCTTGTCGGAAGCGACGGAGAAACTCACCAAGGCATTTATGACGTTTCATTTTTGGTTAATACACCAAATTGTATTGTTTCAATGGCGTCAACTGTAAGCGAAGCAATATCTTTATATGATGAATCATTTTTGAACCACGGCCCATTTTTTATTCGCCTTCCTCGTGCAATAAGTAAATACGACGGAAAAGAGCAAAAAAGTGATATAAAATTTGGAAAATGGATTATTCTGAAGAATGGTAAAGAACATAAAAAAGCTATCATATCACTTGGGCCCATAATTCACGAGTTGCATAATTTGATTGAAGAAAACTCCATTGATATTACATTAATTAATGCTGTTTACATAAAACCATTAGATACTGAAATCATCAAGCAATTAAAGGATTATGAATCTATTTATATTTACGATCCATATTCGACTATTGGAGGATTGGCCTCATTAATTATCGAGGAACTTGTTAACATAAAATATAAAGGAAACATCAAAACATTTACTATTCCGACCGAATTTGTAAAGCAAGGAACTATTATCGAACAATTAAGTGATTTTGGTCTTTTGCCAAAACAGATAATTGAAAAAATTGAATAATTTTGGTTAACATAATATTCATTTTTCATTTTCTTTTTTGTAAACTATAAATATGAGTAAAATAATTGTTCATATAGATTTAAATGCGTTCTTTGTGACTTGCGAACAAATTAAAAATCCATCATTAAAAGGTAAACCAGTAATTATAGGCCGCCAAGGTCGAGCTGGAATTGTTTCAACTTGTTCGTATGAAGCAAGAAAATATGGCGTTTCGTCCGGGATGCCTATGTTTAAAGCGACGAATTTATGTAAAAACGCAATTATCATTGATGGCGATTATCAGTATTATAGGCAAAAATCTAAAGAATTTTTTAATTATGTGTCTAAATATGCAAAAGCAATAGAAATGGCTTCGATTGATGAATGTTATGTTGATATGACCAATGAGCTAAAAAACAATTCTAAGCCGACTGAATATTTAAGAGATTTCCAAAAAGGTTTGTTAAATGAAACAGGATTATCTTGTTCAATTGGTGTTGCCCCAACAAAATTTCTTGCAAAAATGGGTAGTGACATGAAAAAGCCACTCGGTTTAACAATTATTAGAAGAAAAGATGTAAGAAAAATACTAGATCCATTACCAATAGAGAATTTCTGGGGAATAGGGAAAAAGACCGCTCCAAGACTTAAAGAATTAGGAATTGAAACAATTGGTGATTTAGCAAAACGCATTAATGATGATAATGATATAGAGATCAAAAAAGAATTAGGAAAATTTGGAACAATAATTAAGGATTGGATTAATGGTTATGGCGATGATAATATCGATTCTAATCCTTTTGACCCTAAATCGATTGGGATGAGCGAAACATTGATGTTTGACACTAATAATTATGATGAATTAAAGGTCGATTTTTTAAATATCGCCAACAAAGTCATAGATAAAGCATCCGCGAGTAGAAAATTAGCTAATACAGTACAAATAAATTTTAAAGATGATTCATTTAGAACATACAATCGTTCAAGAACACTAGATAAACCAACAATTGATAGAGATATTATTATAGACAGTGTCATTCGTTTATTTGAGAAGAATTATGATGAAAACAAAATGATTCGTTTAATAGGTGTAACTCTTCAAAATTTAGTCGATGAAAGTGATGCCGTCATTCAATTATCAATATTTGATGATTATGAAAAAATTAAAGAAGAATGCGCAACAACACTTCTGATTAATGATTTGAATAGAAAATTAAAGAAAAATGTTTTTAAAACCGCTGGCGAAAAGCTAAAGGAGGATAGACATGGAACTCGATGATGCAATTGATAATTATTTTCAATATTTGCGTGTTGAAAAAGGTGCAAGCAACGATACAATTCTTTCGTATCATTATGATTTAAAAGAATTCTTTAATGCACTTAAGAAAAAGAATACTGATGATTTTTTGCCAAGTGACATAACTGATTTTGTAAAAATTCAGTCAAAAAAATTATTGTCTCCCTCGACAATTGTTAGAAGAGTATCATCTACGAAGAATTTTTATTCATTTTTGGAAAGAGAACATATTATATCTTTTTCACTTGGAAAGGTTGTGGCGCCTAAAAATATTAAAAAATTGCCTACTTGTTTGTCTATTGAAGAAGTTGAAGCGCTTCTTGAAGCGCCTGATCAAAGCAAAGATGATGGCCAACGCGATAAAGCAATGCTTGAAGTAATGTACTCATCTGGGCTTCGTGTCAGTGAACTTCTTGCTTTAAAAATGAGAAATATTAATTTTGAAAAAGGAATAATCAACATTATTGGTAAAGGAAACAAAGAAAGAAAAGTCCCGATTGGGGATTATGCCTTAGAATACTTAAACCAATATATTGATAAAGGCAGAACTCACAATAAAGGTAAAAAATCTGAATATGTGTTTTTAAATAGGTATGGAAAACCGTTATCTCGTCAATACTTTTTCAAGCAAATTAAGAAATACGCTCTTAAATCTGGCATCAAAAGCGATATTTCACCTCACACATTAAGACACTGCTTTGCAACTCATTTATTAGAAAACGGAGCTGAATTAAGAGCGGTTCAAGAAATGCTTGGGCATTCTAATATATCGACAACTCAAATATATACAAACATTTCTACAAAGCGAATTTTAAATGCGTATGATTTGTATACAAAGAGAAAATAATGTAATATAAATATCGTAAAAAAGGAGTTTACTAATAGTAAAATATGAAAAAATTCAAAAGAATATTCGTAATTGTTACCGATTCAGTTGGTATTGGCGAAATGCCAGATGCTGCTAAATTTGGTGACACCGGTACAAATACATTTGTTCATACTGCTGAACGTTGTGGAGGTCTCAATGTTCCTAATATGAATTCATTAGGTTTAGGTGATTTAGCGCCTATTCTTGGAACTAGCCACGTTTCGCATCCGAACGCTTATTGTATGCGCCTTAGAGAAGCGTCCGCTGGAAAAGATACGATGACCGGTCATTGGGAGATGATGGGAATTTATACTACAAAACCATTTCAAACATTCACAGATACAGGTTTTCCTAAATCTTTAATTGATGAGCTTGAAAAAGAAACTGGTCATAAAGTTATCGGCAATAAAGCCGCAAGTGGAACAGAAATTTTAAAAGAATTAGGTGAAGAACAAATGAAAGAAAATTCTCTCATTGTTTATACCTCCGCTGATAGCGTTTTACAAATTGCAGCGCATGAAGGCGTTACAGGGGTGAAAGAACTTTATCGTTGCTGTGAAATTGCTCGCGAACTTTGCATGAAACCTGAATATTTTGTGGGTCGTGTCATTGCACGTCCATATGTCGGAACATGCGCTAACGATTTTAAACGTACACCTAATAGACACGATCTCGCTGTTTCACCAAGTGGAACAACAGTAATGGATATTTTAAAAGATAACCATTATATGGTTAGCTGTGTTGGAAAGATTGGCGATATTTTCAATCAAGTTGGTGTAGTTAAAACCCAAAAAACAGTTAGCAATATAGATGGCATGAATAAAACTATCGATGAAGCAAAAAATCATGATTTTGAAGGATTATGTTATGTTAATTTAGTTGAATTCGATTCTGAATACGGTCACCGAAGAAATCCTACAGGATACGGGAAATGCCTTGAAGAATTTGATGTTAAATTGGGTGAACTTATGAAAGTTCTTAATGATGATGATCTTTTAATGGTAACTGCTGATCATGGAAATGATCCTACTCATACCGGAACAGACCATACAAGAGAAAAAGTCCCTTTACTTGTTTATTCTAAATCATATAAAAATGGTAAATATCTTGACGAAAGAGCAACATTTGCTGATATTGGTGCAACAATTCTCAAAAACTTTAACCTTAAAAAAGCTCCAAATGAAATTGGTACACCTATCGAGGAATTATTAAATGACTAAAAAATTGATTTTCTTGCCATTAATTGGCTTAATGCTTTCATCGTGTGGTGATAAGCCACTAAATGAAATAAAAGTGATAACGCCTAGTGGAGCACATGCTTTAGCGTTTTATAATCAAGGTTTAAATCCAAATTTGACAATCGATAGCACTCCGACTAATGTTGCAGCTCAACTTCAAAAAAACGAATACGATGTCGTTATTTTTGATTCGATAAATGGTTTAAAGTCTTTGAAAAAGAATAACAATACAAATTATGCATTAGGACGTATCATCACGGGTGGAAATTTCTTCCTTGTTGGTATAAACAAAGAAACTGATTCGGAGACAGGAAAAATTCCAATGCCAAAAGAAGGCGATAAAATCGTTTCATTTGGTGAAAAGCTTATTCCTGATTTAGTTTATAATAAATTAGCTTCAGATTATTGGCACATCGATAATAAGCCCACTTATTTAAATAGCGTTTCTGATACACGTGCTGTTTTAACAACAGGTAAATATGGAGCGGACAC
>DNPJ01000086.1:709-5373 GCA_003501485.1 Bacillota bacterium | reverse complement strand
AGTTGTTGTTGTAGTCTGTTCTTCTTCTGTTCTGTTTGTGTTACTATAAAAGTCTGCTTCTAATTGTGCTATCTTGCAGGCGGTGTCATAGTCTACATTAAATGTTTCGCCGTCATAGCAACTTGCATATAATTCCATCTCTTTATTTACAAGCTCATAGGCTGCTTCTATATCATAGGTTTCAGCGTGGGCGGTTGTTGTCGTGTTAATGTTGCATACTATAATAGTAGCAAGAATTGAGAGAGTAGCGATTACAAATGTTTTAATTACGTTTTTCATTTTAAATTTTTCCTTTCATAATGCACCTATTTTTTTTGTGTGGTGCTGTCTTTAAATTTTATAATGTATGATGTCTGTTGTTTGACTCGTTGCAACTTGTGTCTTTCAACATATATAAGTATATCAGAAAATCGCTTAAATGTCAATAGGTTTTTTGGTGTTTCTACTATTTGCACAAAAAGAAAATTATATGTTGAAAACTTTTGACGTATTGTGCATCTTGCACAAAACTCTTTAAACAGATGTTGAAAACTTTTAGAACATTTGATAAGACAAGGTCCCTTCCGATAGGACACAATTTGTTCACATTTAATTAACTAAAAAGAAACACCCAACTTTTTACGGTCGGGCGTTTTTTCTGTTAGTCTTTTACCACTTTATATTTTACGTTGAACACATCAACCTCGCCATAACTTTCTAACTCGTCGCCATAATTTAAAGCAAGATCATGAATATACTCGTCAACCGCCTCATTATATCTGAACTGGTCTATCTGTTTTAAAGCCTGCGAAGCACTATATTCAACGCCGAATAATTCAATTGGCTCTGTGCTGTCGTCAATCATCTCATCAAACTGATCCTCAAAGTCAAAGCGGTTCTCGTGTAAAAGCTGTTCAAATATGTCTTCTGTTGTGTAGTGCACGTTAAATTCTGATTCTTTAATTGTAATAACTTTCATTTTTAAATATTCCTTTCGCCCGTTCGGGTCTTCTAAAATTATAATGTATTAGTGAACTTAATCACTATATATATTATATCAGAAAATCAAATAAATGTCAAGCGTTTTTTAAAATTTATGTTATAGAAAAAATTTATAAGTGGTATAGATATAAACTATACGTCAATTTACACAAAAATTTTTAATAGTTGTTGAAAACTTTTTACGTTAACACTCTTGAAGGTCCCTCGGAACGTCCTCATAAATTATCCATATTCTGAAAGACTTTATTCATATTTTAAAGTAAAAAAATAAAGCAGGATATTTATATCCTACTTTAATAAATCACTGATTAAATCAGTTCTATTTAATTCTTTATATTCTACAAGCTTATTTACAAGCTCCATAGAATTCTTAACTTTTTTCTCGTATAACGCTAATATATTCTTTTCATATTCGTTAGCTGTTATATAATTAAGTTTGTAACTTTCTGTTACTTTTTTCATCTCATCATTGATCTTTATTATTTCTTTAAGCATTTTATTTTACCTCCAGATGTTTTATAATGTATCCTGCTTTATTCTATGCTACTATTATAACATATAATCAGAAAAATGTCAAATAGTTTTTTTCTATAACTCTTATAGTTTTAAACTATATGTCAAACTACATAAAAGTTTTTAACAGTTGTTATATGAAGGTCCCTTGTGGAGCGACAGCGGAACAGAACCTGTCACATTCTGTTCACACTTTATTTATATTTTAATAAACTTTATTCCAAAAAGTTCATTGGATATTCTTTTTTGTAACATAGGAATTACATATCTTCTTTCAATGTACATAAAACATTTTTTTGATCCCGAATTTTTAAAAGCGTTGACGGCTTTATTTTTTGAGTTAGCATTTGAAAAAATGTAGGCGGTTAATTCAACGGCGGTATTATTCTTTGTGTAGTAAACTTTCATTTTTATTTTTCCTTTCTTATTTGGTGGGGCTACTTTTATTTTTCGCCCCACTTATTTTTTAACTGATTTAATTATACAAAGTAATAAGTATAAATACTTTCATCCTTTGTGTGATATATATCTTTGTCAACTTTATTAAAGCAGCAGAACGTTGCTAAGTCTTTGACTTCTTTATCATATAACTTTCCAAACATAGGGAAAGGTAAAGTTGAATAACCGTCTGGATTATCGCCTGCAATAGTTAAATACAAGTCAACTGTTTTGTATTCTTTGTTAAGAATAAATTTAATAGTGTTAACTCTTGCACCGCTATAGTACACTTTCATCTCTTCTTTGTAACGATATACATTTAAGATGTTTGCTACTGTTTCGGCTGTTGCTGTCTGATTGTAAATGTTTGTGTTTTTCATTTGAAAAACCCTCCTAAAATTAAATAATGTATTCCACTCTTATATTATACCATACTTATAAGAGAAAGTCAAATGAATTTTTTGTTAACTCTTTTTTCTTTATCTCTTTGCGTTTGGTATGCTTATAGTATATCAGAAAAAAGATAAAGTGTCAACCCTTTTTTCTATGTTTCTACTTATTGCACAAAGACAGCAGGATGTTTTTATGCATATTGTACAAGACCCTTTGAGAGGCTCTATAAGGCTATTTAATAAACTTTTTATTTTACCCTATAAAAATTATAGCCGACCTATTAAACTCGTCATATAGGGGCGTATAGAATACATTTTATTATTCTTATATAATAAGTATATTATATAAATATCAGACCCGAGTTTGTGCAATATGTACAAAAAGTTTCAACAGTGTTAAATCTAATCGACACGAAGGTCCCTTTCCTTTAGGGCACACAATGTACATATTTAAAATACAATATGTTAATACAAGGTCCCTCGGATACCGTCATACTTTATCCACATTTTGTTCACATTTTAAAATCAAAAAAAAGAAAGCGAACTTTTAACGGTTCGCCCTCTTTAAATTTTAATCAGCTACTTTTTCGCTTTTAAATACATAATCAAATATTTCTATTTCCGTTGTGTATCCATAAGCGAGGTCATAATAAAAATCTTCTGCTTTCTGTTCTATGTAGTCATCAACCCACATTTCATAGGCTATTGGATCAAGCTCTTTTAATACTCTTGATGGATTAAATTTGCATACACCTATTTCTATAGGGTCGCAAATGTCATCAATTTCAGTATCAACAAGATCATAAAGATTTTCAAGCTGTCTGATTTCATTTGCTATCATTTCCATTGCTTCTGTTCTGTTGTTTTCTGTTACGTTGTAAACTTTCATTTTAAATATTCCTTTCGCCCGTATCGGGTCTTCTAAAATTATAATGTATGTTTTAGGGTCTTAGGTTATCCCCTTAACTCTATGCTCCTATTATACTACAAAATCAGAAAAATGTCAATACTTTTTTAGAAATTTCTGTTATAGTTTTTATTTATAGCAGGATATAAATTTAATCTATATGTTAAAATGCACAAAAAGAATCAACATTGTTGAATGAAGGTCCCTTGGAACGTAGTTAACAAATTGTTCATATCTTTATGAATAAATAGAAAAAGAGTGATGAATAAATCATCACTCAATTTCTTAAAGCAAAAACAAATTTAAAAATTTGATAAAATCATATTAAAAGAATTTATTTCCACGGTATTCTTTCGCCGCCGTGGTCGGCTATTCAAATTCCACTAATGATATTGAACCAGTAGCAAGCATATTATTATAATCAGCGTCAGCATTACTCAAACAATCTTTCACATATTTTTCTGGTGTATAATCATCTGGATATTTTACAAGCGTATCTATTGGACTTGTAGCACCGTTTGAAGGGTCGTAAAATTCCACCACATAATTTTCCATATTACTTCGCCTCCTTGAAAGTTAAACCGAATAAAGTAAACTCGGGCTGTTTCATAGCTCTTGAAACTTCGTGTCTTCTTATGTATTCAAAACACTTTTTTGAACTTGAATTCTTAAAAGTTTCAATTGCTTTTTCTCTTGCACTCGGGATTGAAAAAATATAGGCGGTAATTTCTTCTGTTGTATTCTGATTTGTAAAATAAATATTCATTTTAATTTTTCCTTTCTAATTGGTGGCGGTCGGCTTGAAGTCAACCGCCTAACTTTTTACTTATGATTAAAATACAAATGTTTGTACTGACATCTTTTTATTGCCGTAACAACTTAACTCGCCGAAGTCCATACAAATAGCGTCAAGCTCTCCTATATATGGATCGTACTGGTGACAATATTCATATACTTCTTCTATTTCGCCAAGTTCGTTCTCATATTCCCATACTACTTCAACTCTGTGTTCTTCAAGGTCATAGCGGAATACAATTGCTTTGACTTCCATCTCTTCTTTAAGATCGTAAAGTGTTGTTGTGTCTGCGTACT
Source organism: Bacillota bacterium (assembly GCA_003501485.1). GTDB lineage: Bacteria > Bacillota_I > Bacilli_A > RFN20 > CAG-826 > Fiminaster. Next base: position 1,050 of record DNPJ01000086.1, on the reverse strand, counting down.
TAATAACTAATAAATCTTTCATGGTTAAAGTCCTCCAAAACTTTAAATAATGTAAATTTGATTTGTGGTGTTTACCACCATAACTATTATACCATACTTTCAAACGTTTGTCAAGTGAACTTTTTGTTAACACTTTTTTATTTCCGTATCTGTTTGGTATGCTTATATTATACCACAACTTAAAGAGTTTGTCAAGACTCTTTCTTGTAAACAATTTGTGAATTCAATCCAATGTTTACTTTTTTGTTTTGCTCTCTCTGTTTGGTATGCTTCTATTATATACCTAAAATTTGAATTTGTCAAGCGTTTTTTAAAAGTTTAGCAATATGCACAAAAAGAAA
>DNPJ01000086.1:344-659 GCA_003501485.1 Bacillota bacterium | reverse complement strand
ACATACAAACGCACGCTGTACGCTCTTCTGACGTGTTTTTATTTGTAGTAGTATAATTTTATACCCGACTTCTTAAAACGTCATACCGACCCTCTCAGAGGCTTTCAGGCTATACTATTATATATATAAGACAGCCAGACCCCAGACCCTCGGTTGTGCATTCTGCACAAAAAAGTTTCCGACCTGTTGAAAACTTCTGTATATGTTGACCAAAACCCACACGAAGGTCCCTCGGATACCGATATAGTTTTAAACTATGCTTCGTTATAGTTTTTATTTATAACTTGTAATATAAAGAATAGCGGTTATAATAAC
>DNPJ01000086.1:0-307 GCA_003501485.1 Bacillota bacterium | reverse complement strand
GGTTATAATAACCGCCGTTCTTATTTTTAATCTAAACATTTTACATTTACAAAACCAGCCCCATATTTAAAATAAAACTGAAATGTTATTGCATTATTGTCATCAATATAAAATGACTCTATAATGTCATTATTATCATAGTTTGTTGCTTTCAATATCATTTCCGCTATTGTGTACATTAACGGTTTCACCTCTGAAAGTTCACCATGAACGTTTGACTCTATGAAATTGTTTACTCCAGTGATTGAATATGTTACCTTGAAATGTTTCATTTGATTGTATCCTCCAAAAAATAAAATGTATTGTA
>DNPJ01000142.1 GCA_003501485.1 Bacillota bacterium | reverse complement strand
GCGATTTTGTTACTTATAACAAGGATTATTCTTGTTCGAATTATGATTTTGTAAAGTACGCTAAAAAAGGTGCAAGTCTAACTATGAACATTGATTATAATTCTTCGTATGTTAATCCACATTTGCTTATGAGAGTTTCTTCTTTGCAGGTTGATCAAGGCAATTTTATTGTTAAAAGTATCGATGTTAAAAACCATCTTGGTATAACAATTAACGGCAATACTTTAAATTATCCAAGCGATACAAAAATTGAAGGAAGAAACGATTCATTAAAACATGACCCAGACGGAATTTCTCATGGTATTGCTGGTTCATTAAACAGTTTAGGTTCAACAAGCGATAATGGCAGTTATTCCCCAAGGTATTTATATCTTATTTGGAGAACAATTGATTTAGGGCCAATTTCTCTTCAAGCAGGAACAAACGAAATTAAATTCGAAATTATTAATGATGATTCAAATAATGAATATATTGGATTTGATTATTTTGCTATATCTGAAACAAATGATACAACTTATGATGCTAAAAAATATTCAAATAAATATATTTCTAGAATAGTTAATGTGTGTGATCCTAATGGTAACACTAATGTTGAATATTTAAAAAAGATTTGGACAGAAATGAGAAGTGAATACGCCACTTTAAATAGCGATGTTCAAGTTTTAATTGTTAATAGTCAAGCAAACTCTTTAAGCGAAAATGTAATCGAAAGATTTGTCGAAAGATATGACTACATTGGTAATAAATACCAAGGAAACCTTGTGGATGATGGTGAATGGAATTTCTTGAATAGAACAATTTCTCATAATTCTATAAATATTCTCTTTAATAAAAGCGGTGTTAATGCTACAATTTTTGCAGTTCTTATATTAATACCTTCAATTGCCATAGTTGGTGGCTTGATATTAATTAAGAAGCAAAAATCAAAAGAGAATTAATTAAAAATGAAGTTTATTTCCTTTGTCGTCCCCTCCTATAATGCTGAAAAATTCTTGGACCATGTTTTGCCAAGTTTATTAGTGGGTGGCGATGATGTCGAAGTCATTGTCGTTAATGATGGTTCAAAGGATAATACACTTCTAGTTGCAAATAAATACAAAGAACAATATCCAAATATAATAAATGTCATTGACAAACCTAATGGAGGGCATGGATCGACAATCAATGCCGCTCTTGAGGTTGCCAGTGGCATTTATTTTAAATGTGTAGATGCTGATGATTGGCTAGATAAAGATGCATTGTTACAATTAATTGAGAAAATTAAATATCATTACTCTATAAATAATCTTCCAGATTTATATATCACAAATTTTGTATATGAAAACATTTCTTTAAATGATCAACATGTTTCTTCACTTGCAAAATATTTTCCTAATGATGAAAGCGTTTTCGGTTGGGATAAAGTAAAAGTTTTTAAATATGGCGATTATTTTATGATGCATTCAATGATTTACAAATTAGATATATTAAAAGAGTGCAAACTTCATTTATTAGAACATACATTTTATGTTGATAACATATATGTTTATGAACCGCTCTATTATGTAAAAACATTATGTTATTTAAATTTAGATTTATATAGATATTATGTTGGAAGAAGTGATCAGTCTGTGTCTAACAAAAATCTTGACAAGAATTATGCTCATCAGTTTAGAGTATTTGAAGAAACAATGCTTCATTTTTCGCTTGATGATTTGAAAAAGTTAGAAAAGAATCACTTTAAAGATATGATTCGTTCTTTTGTAACTATTTTTGGATTAACTCAATATCATATAATGATCGGCGACAAGAAAAAGAAAATAAAAGAATATAAAGCCTTGATAAAAGAATTTAAGGAAAAGAATAAAGATTTTTATAATTATGTAACTAAGAAAACTGCTTTCTTTACTTATTATTATCAACCATTTTTCATAAAGAAACTTTTTGTAAAAATTGGATATAAAATTATTAATAAAAAAACGGAGTGGAACTAATCATGAAACATGAAGAATTAGTGAAATCTTTATCACTTGAAGAGAAAGCATCTCTTACAAGTGGAAAAAATTTCTGGGAATCACAAGAAATTGAAAGTAAAAATATACCTTCAATATTTTTTGCAGATGGTCCTCACGGAATTAGAAAACAAGCATTAGCGGCTGACCATTTAGGTTTAAATGAGTCAATTAAAGCTACATGCTTCCCAACAGCGGTTACGATGGCATCGTCTTGGGACGAAGAACTTGGTGAGGAAATGGGTAGAGCCCTTGGTGATGAAGCGCTTGCTCAAAAAGTAAATGTTTTATTAGGGCCTGGGCTAAATATTAAGAGAAATCCTAGATGTGGAAGAAATTTTGAATATTTTAGTGAAGATCCATATGTATCAGGAAAAATGGCTGCTTCATATGTTAGAGGTATCCAATCGAGAGGTATATCTGCTTGTTTAAAACATTTTGCATGTAATAACCAAGAAGAAAAACGTATGACAATTGATACAATTGTCGATGAAAGAACGCTTAGAGAAATATATTTAACCGGATTTGAAATTGCTGTTAAAGAATCATCTCCTCGTACAATCATGTCATCTTACAACATGCTTAATGGTGTTCACACAAATGAAAATCCTCATTTAATGGATATATTGCGAAACGACTGGAAATATAGTGGTGTTGTTGTAACTGACTGGGGTGGAGAAAATGACCGCGTTAAAGGATTTAATGTCGGAAATGAAATCGAAATGCCTGGAGCGGGCGGCGACACTGTTAGAGATATTATAAAAGCTGTTAAGAATAACGAAATTAGTGAAGAAACACTTGATAATAACACTGATAGATTAGTGGATCTTATCCTTCACACATCCGAACCATTTAAAGATGATAAGAAATATAGTTTTGATGTTGAAAAACATCATGAACTAGCAATTAGATGTGCTGAAGAATCTATGGTTTTAATGAAAAACGAAGATAATATTTTGCCTTTAAAACCAAACACAAAAGTTGCACTTATTGGTGATTTTGCAAATAGAATGCGTTATCAAGGTGCTGGAAGTTCAATGGTTAATGTCACAAAACTTGAAACGGCATGTGATGTTATCAAAGAATATGAAGAAAAATACAATATTAAATGCCTTGGTTATGAAAAAGGCTTCCATAGATTTGGCAAAAAGAGCAAAAAATTGCTTAATCGTGCGATTAAACTTGCTAAACAGGCTGATGTTGCATTAGTTTATATGGGTCTTGATGAAGCGATTGAAGCTGAAGGGCTAGATCGTAGCAATATCAAATTAAATGAAAATCAAATTGAATTATTAAAAGCATTCAAAAAAGAAAATATTAAAGTAGTTGCTGTTCTTCACGCAGGAAGTGTTGTTGAAATGCAGTGGGCTGATGATGTTAATGCTCTTCTTAACGCTTATCTTCCTGGACAGGGCGGAGCACGTGCTGCTTTAAATATTATTTGTGGAAAAACAAATCCAAGTGGCAAATTAGCGGAAACTTATCCGTTTGTCTATGAAGACACTCCGACTCATAAATATTTCCCTGGAAAAGAACTCAATACAGAATATCGCGATTCAATATTTGTTGGATATAGGTATTATTCAACAATTGGAAAGAAAGTTCGCTTCCCATTTGGATTTGGTCTTTCGTATAGTGATTTCTCATATAGTGATTTAAACATCACTGATAAAGGTGTTACTTTTAAGATTAAAAATACATCTGCTATCGATGGAAAAGAAATTGCTCAATTATATGTTTCAAGAAAATTCTCTAAAACTTTCAGACCAAAACTTGAATTAAAAGGATTTAAAAAAGTATTCCTTAAAGCAAATGAAGAAAAAGAAGTCTTTATTCCTTTTGATGAATTTACATTTAGATATTGGAATTTATTACTAAATAGATGGTCAATTGAAAAAGGAAGATATGAAATTATCATTGCTTCCTCAAGCGAAGATACTAGATTATCTTCAGAATATGAGGTAAAAGGTGAAGATTTACCTGATTCAGATTTCATCGCTCAAAGCGAAATTCCAAATTATTTCTTTGGTAAAATTGATGATATAAGCAATGAAGAATATGAAAAGATTTTAATGAAAAAAATACCACCTTCTACTTATCCTTTCATTAAGAAAAATCGTTTACTTGTCCATTACAACACAACAGTGAACGAACTTAAATACGCAAAAGGATGGAGCGGTAGATTTTTCGCAGGTGTCATAAGATTCGCAATTAAACTACTTAAAGCATTTGGTGATGTTAAAACATCTAACACATTAGTAATGGGAGTTTTGCATCAACCGATGAGAGGTCTATCAAGAATGACAGGTGGGGCTATAACATTTGATCAACTCGATGGATTAATACTAATGTTTAATGGCCATTTCTTCAAAGGATTACATCATTTCTTTAAATGTGGGCGTATGCACAAAAAAGAACAAAAAGAACAAAAAAAGTTAGCAAAAAAAGAAGCACAAAATAAGGAGGTAAAATAATTATGGAAACAATTGAAATTAAACCATATTCAAACAACAAATTTGTTGCATTCTTTCAAAAAATATACCGTTGGTGGTTAGGAGTTTGGTACGCTTTTAGCGATAAGCATCCAAAATTATCATCTTTACTTTATAAAGTTGGATTTTTCTTCCTATTCTCAATGGCGGTCACATTGTGGCAATTCTTAATTATGACATTTCTTCCTTATGCATTTGAAGGTATATGGAATACACCATTTTGTTTCCCAAGAGTGGCTCTTGGTTTAAAAGATGCTTTAGGAAATGAATTATATTTTGGTATTTTTAATGAACCAGTTCAAGTGCTTGTAAATGGTACATTATCACAAGCTTATACTGCAGATGAAGTTAATGCGCTTCTTGCACAAGGTGGGACAATTAAGGTTGGCGGTCTTGGCAATTTTATTGCTTTTGAAATCGCTGTTTTTACCGCTCAATGCATTAACTTCCCACTTCAAAGAAATATTACTTATAAATCAAAAGGAAATCCATATTTCCAAGGATTTATGTATTTTGTAGGCTGGATCGGTGTTTCTATTTTTACAAATGCTTTATGGGGCATTGCAAACCCACTTCTTCTTTCATGGCAAGTACCAGATATTCTCATTAGCCTTCTTAAAACTGTCTTAACTGGCGGTGTATCAATGGTTATATTCTTCTTTATTTTCCTTCTCATTTTCCCAAATCTTGAAAATAACGCTAAAAGACAAGAAAAGAAATATCAAAAAATGCTTAATAACAGCAATGTAAGTGAAGAAAAGAAAGAAGCTGCTCATAAAAAAGCTCTTGAAGCTAGAGAAAAAGCAAATCTTGAAAATGCTAGATTAAATGTTATTCAAACATCGACATTATATAATTCAAAAGCTATTTCTTATCACGCCTATGTTAAGAAATTAGATAAATGTGAAAAGGAAAATCTAGACGAACTTAATCGTATGATTGAAGTAAAATATCAAGATGCTTTAAAAGCTAAAGAAAAAATGAACATTGCAAAAGAGGAATACGAAACTCTTAAAAATGGAAAATAATAAAAAATACGATTTTCTAATTGTCGGTTGTGGTTTGTTTGGATCTACTGTTGCAGAAAGACTTGTCAAACAAGGTTTCAAGGTCCTTATAATCGACAAAAGCAACCATATAGGTGGAAATATATATACTGAAAAAATTGAAGGTATACACGTTCATAAATATGGAGCGCACATATTTCATACATCAAATAAAGTGGTGTGGGATTATGTGAATTCATTCTGTGAATTTGTTCCTTTTGTTAATTCACCTATTGCAAATTATAAAGGTGAATTATACAACCTTCCTTTCAATATGAATACATTTGTAAAAATATTTCCTGGAACGAGAAATATTGATGATGTAAAAAAACATATTGAAGAAGAAATTCGCAAAGCTAATATTACTTCAATTAACAACCTTGAAGATCAAGCTATTTCTCTAGTTGGAACTTCAATATATCAAAAATTAATTAAAGGATATACTGAAAAACAATGGGGTAGAGACGCGAATATATTACCTGCATCAATTATAAAAAGAATCCCTCTTAGATTCACTTTTGACAACAATTATTTTAATGATATTTATCAAGGTATACCAAAAGATGGTTATACAGAATTTGTGAAAGAACAAATTAAAGGTTGTGATGTAATTTTAGGCGCAAATTTCTTTCATAAAAAGGATTATTATTTCTCTTTAGCGGACAAAATTATCTATACAGGTTCCATTGACGAATATTTTGAATATAAATATGGAAAACTTGAATACCGTTCTGTAAGATTTGAAAATAAAATTCTTGATAAGGCTATTTACCAAGGTGTTCCTGTAATGAATTATACCGATAGAGAAACACCTTACACACGTGTAATTGAACACAAATTATTCGATCGTTTTTGTACCTCTGACAAGACTATTATTTCTTATGAATACCCTCTTGAAAGTGGAGTAGATAACGATCCTTATTATCCGATTAACAATGATCGTAACAATGAATTATATAAAAAATATTTAGAAGAAACAAAAACTCTTAAAAACATTTATTTTGGTGGTCGTTTAGCGTCTTATAAATATTTTGATATGGATGATATCATCGAAGAAGCTTTTAAGTTAGTTGAAAAACTAAATTACACCCACTAATTGAAATTTTTAATTTTTATATTTTTATTTCTAAAGACCCTTTTTTCTTACTTTGGATAAATAACATATACGAAAAAATTATGAAAAAAATTTTTACAGAAAATAACTTAATTAACATTATTTTGTTATTAAGTTTTTTTGGTTTTGGTTTATATCTTGTTACTGGAAATGTGCTGTTTGGAATTAATCCGTTAATTAAACAACCATTTTGGCTTATTATTTTTTTATTTTGCTTAACATTATTATTCTTGTTATGCATTTTTGCTTACAACATATATAAACATAAATACAAACCATCTTTAAAAATTGGAATTTTTCTTAGTGTAATTTTTATTATTGGTATGATTACATTGTTAGTTTTCCCATCTAAAAAGATTTTTAATTTTATTTTACCTGATAAACAAATAGAAATAGTTTCTTATGAATTGAGCAATATAAGTAGAAGCCAATATATTTTTCAGTATTTTGTTCTTCTATGCATGTTTTTTGTAATAGTGGATACGATTCCAAAAATATTTGATTTCGATGTACCATTTTTTCTTTCAATCATCTGTGTAAGCATTGTAACAATTTTAATGATTATTTCTTATTTTAAAGATTTTGAATCTTATATTAACATTTTTAAAAATCTTAATACTGATCATTTCTATATTTATAAGATTAGAAGCGTGTTTGTAAATGAGAATAGTTACGCTGCGATTATTTTCGCAGGTCTATTTGCTACCTTATATCTTCATTCAAAAAACAGTAAATTTTATTGGTATATTGTAGATGTGTTTTTCTTTTTCAATATTTTATTCACCATGTGTAAGACTGTGATTATATGTGGGTTTATTTTAAATGTTGCTTATCTACTATCGAGATTCTTTATTACGTTAAAAGAGCATAAAAAGAGAAACATTGTTGCAATAAGCATCATTGCTCCTCTTTTATTCGTCTTTTTTATAAGTCAGCCTATCTTATATTTTAATAATGAATTCGCTCATACATTCATATCTAATTTCTTTGATAATAACGGTTTTGCATCAATGAAATCTAGATTTGATTTATATAAATATTCATTTAACATTATTAATCAAACAAGTCTTTTATTTGGAACAGGATATCATGTTTCTTCGGATGTAATGTTTAGTCTTTGTGGAACACCATTTATGCATAATGGTTTATTAGAACTACTTACTAGCGGCGGTATTGTTCTTCTTACATGCGGTATATTAATTCTAGCTTTTCTTATATGGCAAATTATTAAGAATTTTAAAAAGCATATTGTTGGATGTAGTAGAACAATTGTTTTCATTGCAGTTATGCTTATTTATATGCTTGTTGAAAGTGGTTCTATGTTATTTCCAGGAACACTTGAATTTGCGTTTGTTTCGATGATTATTTTTGTTCCTGTGATGAAGGTTTATTTTATTAATAACTAATCAGAGTTCAAAATTAGTATCGTATTTATAGTCAAAATTTCATTATTCAATTATTAAATTGATAAGTGTATAATTTTATTATACGTATGAAAACAAGTCAGAAAATATATTTGCCATTCAAAAGGATTATTGGAATCGTTGGTTCGTTTGTTGGAATTATTTTTTGTTTTGTTTTGTTTTGGTGGTGGATTATTCCTGTTAATGCAATTGTAACTAAAGGACATCCGTTTTTTATTCAAGAACGTTATGGAAAGAATCAACGCATTTTTAAGATGATTAAATTTAGATCGATGAGAAACGACGCTAATCCAAATCTCGCTCCAAGTGATATGAATGAGCATAAACAAAATTCTATGGAAACTGGATTTGGCAAATTTTTAAGAAAAACATCTCTTGATGAGACACCTCAATTATTAAATATATTTGTTGGACAAATGGCTTTTATTGGTCCAAGGCCTGGAAGCGCACATAATGAAGAATTTTTAAGAGAATGTCGTTTAAAATATGTTCCTAATGCCTATGATGTTAAGCCAGGCATAAGTGGTTATGCCCAAATAAAAATGAAGAGGGAGCACGATCCAGAATTTAAAGCTAAATGGGACAGTGAATATGTAAAAAGAATGAGTTTCTTTTTTGATTGTGGTATCTTTGGATACACTATTTTAAAGATTTTTGGAGCGGTAAAAGGGAGATAATAAAATGAAAAGAGTTATCACATATGGTACATTTGATTTGCTTCATTATGGGCACATTAATCTTTTAAAAAGAGCTAAAGATTTAGGAGATTATTTGATTGTTGGTTTATCGACAGACGAATTCAATATTTTAAAAGGGAAAAAATCTTTTTTTTCATATGAAAAACGCAAAATGCTGCTAGAAGCAATTCGTTATGTTGATTTAGTTATTCCCGAAAATTGTTGGGAGCAAAAAATAAACGATATCAAAGAATATAAAATCGATGTTTTTGTAATTGGTGACGATTGGAAAGGGAAATTCGATTATTTAAAAGAACACGGTATTGAAGTTATATATTTATCCCGCACCCCTGAAATTTCAACAACAGAAATAAAAAGCAAATTATCTCAAAAAAATTTTAAAGACTAATTATTTTCGGTAAATGTGCAACTCTTTTTTCCTTAGGGGGCAATTTCATATATTCGCCGTACATTATTTTTAACATTTCATCATATTTTTTTGGTATGCAAAACTCAATACCTTCGAAAATATGGTTTATTGTTTCTTCGAAAAGGTCTGCTGGAAAAAGAGCCCCTTTCGGAGCATAAGATGAACAAAAATCAAACATGCATGCTTTTGTATTGCTTTGCTTGATTGAATTCATAGATTCCTCTCTTTTTAAGTAAAGATAGCGAGAGGAAAAAGGAATTAAAAGCAGATGCAAGATCTTTGATTTTAAAGTATTATGGTTAATTGCTATTTTATTAGAAAAAATTCTATTAATTCTTTTAAAATATGAATATTTTCTTGAAATATATTGTGTATTATTTTGTGGTAGATAATCAATTGGGAAAATATCCACAAAAACTCCTAAGTGATTAAAACCATCTTTTTGATGGTAATCAATCACACAGAGTGTATTGTTTTTTCTTATTCTTATCCATGGAGAATTATAATGTGGTTCCTTTTCTTTGGAATAGTCTTGAAAATAATAATCGCTTCTTAACTCACCGTTTTTGCATATTTTTTTGAAAACCTCATAATCTTCGCGTGGCATAGCTATGTCTGCATCATCGTCCCATGGTATAAAACCATTATGTCTAACTGCTCCTAAACATGAGCCACCATAAAGAATATATTTCAGTTTGTGTAAATCACAAAGTCTTTTTATTTCAATTAAAATATCAAGAATAGAATGCTGCAAATCAATTAAAGAAGTATTATTCATTAAATTTCTTTCCCCTTTGAAAAATATTTTTTGTCCTCTTTAAATGGTGTAAATAAAATGAAAGAGATAATCATTGCAATACCACAAACACCATTAGCAATAGCCCAAATTATAATATTTTTTATAAAACTTAGTGCAAAAAAGATGCCACTTGATATCAAAAAAACAACTACAAATGTTAAAATTGTTTTCGGTGAAAAAAAATTTTTTTTGAAAGAAATTCGCAAAAAAAGTAATTTTATAAAATTTGAGATTATTGATGATAATAATAGTCCGAGGGGAGCGGCAAATTCAGTGTGCTTAATTAAGGTTATCAACACAACCATAAAAACAGAAAATTTAATAATTGATGCTATGAGATTTTCTTTTTCTTTATTGCCCATCAAAAGAACAGTTCCACACGGGCCGGTGATACATTCAATCATAGATGCTAGAGTTAGCAATATAAGTATCATGTTGTGACCAAGATAGCTTTCACCAAAGAAGCCTAGTAAATTTTGAGCTTCTATTATAAATGCAGAAAAGAAAGGAACGGATATATAAATATTAATTCGAGTTATTCTTTCATAATTTTTAAATAATTTTTCAATATTGTTTTCATTCGCGAGTTTTGCAAATGTTGTATTACTTATTTGACTAATTATGCCAGTTGCTAGCCCTGAAATAGATAGTAATTGATTTGATATAGAAAAAATTCCAACGATACCAAGATTTTCGTATTTTTCACCTATAAAAATATTTGATAAAGGGGTTGTAATATTGTAAAGAACCCATGTTAAGCCAAAATAGATAATTGTTTTCATTTGTATTAGAGAGAAGAAATTTGAAATAGGAAACAAATATTTGATGAGCATATAAACACCAAAAAAGCCATATAATATTGCATAATACAATAAATATAGATCGAAAAAGATTTGCAATGAATTGGTAAAAAAATGAATGAAGAATATTAATAAAAAGAAAAAGTGTGGAAAAAATGAAGAAATAAGGATCTTAATTTGATATTTACTTTTTCCTTGTAAAAAAGCACATCCGAGTAATGATAAAGAAGAAAGCAAAGCGATAATGAAAATAATAAGAATCAACACGATGTTTTCGTTTAATCTAGTTAAAAACGAAAATCCGATTCTAAAATATATTGGAAGTATTAACATCGAATTTAAAATAACGAAAATCAAAGACTTAGATATTATTTTTTGGTTATTGTCTTCGAATTGCGTTTCTTTTATGAGATAACTATCTACACCAAAAAGCATGAAAGAATTTAATAAAGTAATTATGCTTAAATAATATTGAATCTCACCATAGATATTTGATTTTAAAAATTTAGCCGCAAAAAAAGAAAATAGAATTCCAAAAACAGCAGATAGAATTGACAGGATAAAAGAGAATGAGAATTCTTTGTTTCCAAGTTTTATTTTTCTTTTCAATATGTTTGGCATGACGTTTGTTTATTTTATAGCAAATTATTGATTTATTCAATTTTATCATATTATAAAATAAGAGATAAATTTATCATGCTAATTGAAAAACTAAATGCAAC
>DNPJ01000087.1 GCA_003501485.1 Bacillota bacterium | reverse complement strand
AAGATGAAAATAATCTATATATATATGCAGCGAGTTCAAGTAGCAATCAATTAAAAGCACAAAGTACAATCGATGATAATGCAAAATTTGATATTACATATACTGTTTCTGGTATAACTATAAAAGCAAAAGGTAAAAATACGAGAAATCAATTGCAGTACAATAGTGGTAGTAATATATTTTCTTGTTATTCAGGTGGACAACAAGCAGTTCAACTTTATGTTCAAGCAGTAAACGAAAAAACATTAAATATTTCAGAGGAATCACTATCAGGAATCGTTGGGCAAGGTGCAACTGAAATAAAAGCGGTTTATGAAAACTGGACCCCTACAACATTCAATTGGACAAGTAGTAATGAAACAGTTGCAACTATTGAAGGTGGAGAAACCGCTACAATTACACCATTATCATATGGAGAAACAACAATATCATTATCTGCTAGTGATGGAACAAACACATTGGATGCATCTAATACATGCAAGTACTCTGTTACTGTTCTTCCTGAAGAAATTAAACTTTATATTTCTGATACTGAAACATACGAAATATCACTTGGTTATGGTTCAGTAAAATTCCAATCTCTTCCAAAGGTTAAGATATTACCAGAAGGATCAAATCAAGATGTCAATTGGTCAATTGTATCTGGTGAGAATTTCATTAGTTTAGCAAATACTCGATATAATATTAATGCTGCAGGTACTGCCATTATTCGTGCTACATCTACAGTAAATTCAAATGTTTATAAAGACTTTACTATCATAGTCACACCAAATGTTGTTGAATCATTAAGCGTAACAGGAACGCCATCTATTCAATACACCTCTACAAATTTAGATTTAACAGGTTTAACATTTACTGCAAAAATGTCAAATACAGGCGATACAGTTGTAAATACAAATGATATTGCTTTCTCGCCTGCAACAATGCCAAGCGAACCAACCGAAAATTTGGAAATTACCGCTACATATGGTGAAAAATCATGTACATTTAATGTTAGTGTTGAAGAATCTCCAAAAGGATTTGCTTTATTAACTGATGCTTCTTTGTTGAATGCTGGAGATAAGATAGTTTTCGCTAGAAGAGATAAAGGCGCATTAAGTTCATCCTTAAGCGACTCAACATCAAAACACATAACAAGCGTTTCAACAAATTATTTGCAAAGTGATACCACTTTTTTAACAATTGATAATGTTATGTATGGGGAAGAATATGTAGAAGTTTTCACATTAGGAGGCCAATCTGGTCAATGGACAATAGCCGATTCAAACGGAACATATATTAATGCTAAGTCAGGAGGCGGTCTTGAATATACAGAGGGAACATGGAGCATTAACATCTCATCAGATAATTATGCAACCGTTAAATCAAACACTGCTTCAACGTATAGCTTATACTACAATAGTCAGTCACCAAGATTTACTGTTTATAACAACACAAATATGTTACAAATTGAAATATTCTATATGACAAAAAGTACCTTTGATTCAAGTGTTAATGCTTCTATGGTTAGTGCAATGGATTGGGCAAGATCATTCAATGACAATGTTATTACTAATTGCGATGTAACAGGTGTAGCAGCACCAAATGTATCAAATTGGGAGACTCCTTTTGATCTAGTCACTGAATTAGATCAAACAACATTAAATTATTTAATTAACCTCGCAGGAAACAGGGATGGTAATCTTTTAGAAAAATCAATATGGTACTACGATTATATTATCTCTAAATACGGCGATACATATGTCAATTATTTAGATAGAAACATTAGCAAAAGTAATCCAATTAACATAATTAATTCAGCAAATGAAAACATAATACCATTAATTGTTATCGTATCCTTAGTTTCTGTTTCAACTATTGGTGGTTATTTCTTCATTAGAAAACGAAAAGAGCAATAAAACCACTACTAATACTATAAGCGCAGTTAACTGCGCTTTTTATATACCAATTTTTCTATTATATTTTTCTTGAAAGGAAGGACATTAAAATGGTCTATGGATATATAAGAATTTCAACTGATACTCAAACAGTTGAAAATCAAAGGTTTGAAATTGAAAAATATGCTGAAAAAAACAATATAAAAATTGATAAATATATCGAAGAAATAGTATCAGGTGCAAAACAATATAATAAGAGAAGACTTGGACTATTATTAAAAAGAGTTAACAAAGGAGACACTATAATAATCAGTGAATTATCTAGACTCGGAAGAACTCTTTATATGATTATGGATATTCTTAATGGTTGTCTGAACAAAGAAATAAAAATAATTAGTATTAAAGATGGTTTTAAACTTGAAGATGACATATCATCCAAAGTTTTAGCGTTTGCTTTTGGACTGTCTGCAGAAATAGAAAGAAAATTAATATCACAAAGAACAAAAGAAGCTCTTAGTAGACTCAAGAATAAAGGTGTTAAATTAGGAAGAAGAAAAGGATCGAAAAACAAGCATACAAAACTCGAAAAATATACGAACCGCATTATAACAGCGTTTAATAATGGCGAAACAAAAGCAAACCTTGCTCGTAAATATAAAGTTCATATCAACACCATTTATGCGTTCATTGAAAAACATAATAAAAAAATAATTTCTGTATAAAATTTGTATTATTTCAATTCAAAATTTAAAAAATATTAATGTAGTAAATATCGAATCTTTTTCAATTCTATAACACAATTTTAAAAATTATTCATTTTTGTGTAATAATATATTTGAAAGAAGAGGCCAAAATGAAACTAATTAAACGTGAACTATACTTAAACAAATTAATTAACGTCATTGGTACACCTGACATTAAGGTGATAACAGGCATACGTAGAAGCGGAAAATCAAAACTTTTAGCTTCATTAAAGGACTATTTAATAGATAATTTTACAAATTTAAATATAATTGAAATCAATTTTAATCTTGAAGAATTTGATAGTTTAAAAGAATGTCACAAACTTTATGAATATATAACGAATCGATACGATTCAAGTAAAACAAATTTTGTATTAATAGATGAAGTTCAACTTTGTAAAGATTTTGAAACCACAATAAATAGTCTCCACGCTGAAGAAAAATATGATATTTATATTACTGGCTCAAACGCCTTTTTACTTAGCTCAGACTTAGCAACCCTTTTTACAGGTAGAACATTTGAAATTAAAGTATACCCATTCTCATTTAAAGAATATGTAGAATATTTCGGTTCAAACAATATATATGAGTCTTTTAATGATTACATGCAAAATGGTGGCATGTCTGGCTCTTATTTATATAAAGATATTGAATCTAGATATGATTATATTAAAGAAGTATTTGACACTCTTATTGTTAGAGATATCAAACAAAGATATAAAATAAGAAATGTTGTTTTAATGGATAAACTTGTTTATTTTCTATTAGATAATGTTTCAAATCTTACTTCTATTAGGAACATAGAAAAAACATTTGCTAAAAACAACGAAATAGTTAGTAATAAAACGCTAAGTTTATATGTTCAATATTTGTGTGAGGCTTTTGCCTTTTACAAAATTAGAAGATATGATGTCCAAAGGAAAAAATATCTTTCATCACAAGACAAATATTATTTATGCGACCACTCTTTCCGCTACGCAAAACTAGGAACCAAAAATATTGATTACGGAAAGATGATAGAAAATATAGTTGCAATCGAATTATTACGGCGTGGATATGAAATATATGTAGGAACGCTTTATAAAAAAGAAATAGATTTTGTTGCTTTAAGAAGAGACAAAAAAATCTATATCCAAGTAGCGGATAATATAAATGATGAAAAAACTTTTAAACGCGAAACATCTTCACTTCTTCAAATAAAAGATAATTATCCAAAAATGATAATTACCCGTACATTCCATGAAAAATATGATTATGAAGGTATTGAAATTGTTGACGTTGCAAATTGGCTTTTAAATGAATAAATAAGTCTCCCTCTAGGCAAGTGAACAAACATTAAGACTTATGATAATTATTTAGTAAAATTTCTAAAAGAAAACAATATTGAACATTATTTAATTTGGCCAAGAACGCCTCAACATAACGCAAAGTCGAAAGAAGTCATAGGATTGACCAAGATAAGTTTTATAGAACTATGATGTTCTATTCCTTAGATGATTTGAGAAAACAAGGAAAAGCTTAGAATAAAAGATATCAATATTCCGAAGCTAATATTTGATTTTACAATACTAAATGAAGTCGAACTTGAAAAACTTGTTAGATTGTTAGAACATACTGGTGAAATGAAATGTAGTAAATGTCTCACATCATTTGAAAGTTAAGAGAAATAATTTTATTCTCATTGCTTTGCCACATATTTTATTTAAAATATTGTTATACAAAAATATTATTATAATTAAGGAAATTAGTATGAAAATTGTCGCACTCATTATGGCGGGAGGTCGTGGAGAACGCTTCTACCCCGCTAGTAGAATAAAGCTACCAAAACAATTCCTTTGTTTGACAAATGATAATGAAACAATGATCCAAAAAACTGTCAAACGCATTTCACCACTCGTGGATATCAAAGATACCTACATACTAACAAATGAAATGTACAAGGATTTAACAAAAGAACAACTACCTGGCCTACCAGAAGAAAACATTATTCTTGAACCGGTATCAAGAAACACCGCACCTGCAATTGAATTAGGTGTAGAGAAAGTTAAAGATAAATATGATGATGCTTTAATTATCGTTCTTCCGAGCGATCATTTAATTAAAGATGAAAATGAATTTAGAAGAATTATTTCTTTAGGCGCTGATTTTGCAATTAAAAATAACGCTTTAATCACAATTGGAATTAAACCTAATGAACCAAATACTGGTTACGGATACATCCATCTAGGAGAACAAAAAGGTAATTTATACAAAGTAAATAGATTTGTTGAAAAACCGAACCTAGAAAAAGCAATTGAATATTTGAATGATGGTAATTATGTTTGGAACGCTGGAATGTTTATCTTTACAATTAAAAACATCGATAATGCATTTAAGGCATATATGAAAAAACAATATGATATTCTTTCAAAAGATACTTCTAAATTTAGTGAAGTTGATTCAATTTCTATCGACTATGGTATCATGGAAAAAGCCAACAACATCTATGTAATTCCAGGAGATTTTGGATGGGATGATGTTGGAAGCTGGCTCGCAATTGAAAGAATTAATGGAGTTGACAATAATTCAAACACAATTCTTAATAAAGACACTGTTACATTAGAAACAACAAGGACCACTGTTAAGGGTGATAATGATAAATTAATTATCACATTAGGAGTTGATAATTTAATTGTGGTTGAAAGTAATGATGTTATCTTAGTTGCATCTAAAGACAAAATAAGTGATATTAAAAAAGTTATCGCAACATTAAAAGAACAAGGAAAAGATAAATTTATTTAGTTTTTAAAAAACATAATAAAATAAATTGGAAGATATATTATTTTTCCTTTTACAATAATTTCTCTATTGTTTGACAAAACGTATCCCTTTTTTATGTGATAGTTTTCATTTAATAAAAGATTATTTAATGCTGAGTGAATTGTATAGTCTTTGCCTGATTTAACTTCTATTGGAACAACACTTAAATCGCTACAATAATCAATTAAAATTAATTTTTCTTATGCTTTTATTTACAAAAAACTACACTTTTCCTATAAATTCAACAACAAAAAACTACACTTTTCCTATAAATTCAATGACAAAAAACTACACTTTTCTATATTAAAAATTTCTTATATTAGGCAAGAATCATTTATCAATAAGAAAACCCTCGATATTAATCACTATATTCGAGGGTATATACTTCTGAAATGAATTATTATAAATATTTAAACACAATACTTAAAATATCATTCCCACAATAAACTACTGTCGCAGCACTTATAATCTTTTTTAACTCCGCTAAAGTGACTGGTTTTTCATAAACTATTTTATCAAGCATTTTATCTGTAAATAATTTATTTTCTAAAACGTGTTTTTCATTAGCTTTATTTAGACGATAAATGAGAAGCTCGTCTCTTAAACCTTTATCTTTTGCGCTTAATACAAAACCATTGAAATCCTTAGATTTAATTTTTTTATTGTTTTTACAATAATCAACATAATTATCAATATTTTTGTTTTCTTGATTCTTATCAATCTTAACAAAATGCTTAGAAACTAAATCAAGAATATAGTTTTGCTTATTATCAAAAGTAATTACATTGATTTGCTTTCTAATTTCATTAAAACCAGTATTTGTTTTGCACCAGTTAGAATAAGCTAAACTTTGATTAAGAGATCTTGCAATATTAAATTGAGAAAGTATTAGATTTTGATATATTGAATCAAATAATTCAAATGCATCTTTTTCAAATTCATTATACGAAAGTTTTCTATCAATAAAGCCATGCATAAATGCAAGTTCGGAAGAAAATAATTCATATTTTGTTTCTTGGTTGCGATATTGATGCATATTTGCTTTAAACTCAGGATTATAAATCAATTTAAGAATATAACCAATTGTTGCAAGAAAATAATACATACCATTTTTAACAAGACCTTGTTTATTTGCTATTGATACATCACCATTTTCTAGTTTAGAAATCTTTTTTTGATAAGATCTAAATGATTTATCAAGGAACAAAACATCTCTCAAGAAATCAAAATTATATACATGGTTTTTAAAGATAATGTTATATTTTTCGTTGTTTTCTAGTATCTTTGAAACACCGTTACGAGCGGGTCCTGGTTCCATATAAATAAATGAATATAAATCTTGAGCAATTTCATTATTTTTTGTTCTTTGCCACGCTTCTGGATATTTTTCTTTGAAGCATTTATCGCCACGCTTAATTTCCACGAAAACATTATTTCCTTGCATCATCGATTTAAGATTTCTTTGTTCAATTCTGTTTGCAATAATATCTTTTGATTTAATTGGTTTTTGAGTATTTGAAGCTTCGGCAACATTTGAAACGAATTCATTCTTTTGATTAACATTTTCAAATATATTTTTGACAACCTTACAAGAAATATAAAAGTCGTTATCAAATGGTGTTGTACCAATCATTCTTGTTGTTTGACCACCATTGACAATTGAAAAGTTTTTAAGACGGAGTTCATTTTTAACAATGTTATAGTCATCACACACGATAATAATTCCGTTATTGAGATACCAGAAATTATTACCATTAAGCATAATTGAATCTTCAATTTTTTCGTCGATGTTTTTGGATTTGACATAATAACGCAAATTCATCGCTAATAGGCCCCTATTTCCATCACTTTTCCATATCTTTTTTAAAGATTTCGCAGATATATTGCAAATAAAGCTATTATTTTTGTATTTTAAAACGTTATTGTGGTCATCGATTAAAAGCTTCCCTTCTGGAACATAATCAAAAGGAGCTATATTGCTTTCAAATACATCGACTATATCATCACCAAATTGAATTGTGGCTTGTACATCAAGTCCACTTGTTGATACATCGTGTTTTTCAACTTTATTAATGATTTTATGTTTTTCTTCATCGCTACATACATAATCAGTAATAATTCGTATAATTACTTTCTTGTTGTCAAGTTCATCAAGACATTCTCTTAATGCGTTTTCTTGTGGTGTGCGATAAATACCTTTATTAACATCCGCTACACTTGCGCCAATTTTATCAACAATATTAAGCACTTCGCTTAACGAAAATACGCTTTCTCCTACATAATAAATTCTAAGGCATTCTACTGTATCCTCATCTAACGATTCGTTGATGTAAACGCCATCAATACCGCTATCCTTATTTCTTGTGAAAAAACATCCATCATTTACTTTTTCAGTATAAGTAGGATCCGCATTAAAATATGCATTATAAGCGTATAATTTTAATAACTTAAATTCTTCTGTTCCATTAACAATATTTAAATCTTCTGGAGCATCTAAAAAATATTTTTTGAAATCCATAAATCATCCTCATAAATATTAGATCACATCAAGATCCGCCGATCAATAGGCAATTTTTAAAAGAAAAACAACCAAAAAAAATGTGTTCAATAATAGTATTATTAATTTATTTAATTAATGGAAATAATTTTAATGGATAAATGTAAACATGTTAATTTAACCTATGAGTTTATAAACAATAAAATTTTAACACTTTAAGCATTATTTATTTTCCATACTTGAATACTTAATTAAGAGTTTCTTATTAGTTTTATTGTATAGGTAAGCAAGTTTTTTCTATTACAAAAGAAGCATATGTAATGGAAAAGACTTTTTCAGGTATCATCTCATAAAAAGATAAAGTCCATTCAAAACTTAAATATGATGAGGATAAAATCGATGAAGCAAGTAAAAATGGTCCTACATTTTATTTGTCTTATATATTCCATTAATGAGTCTAAAAATAAATCCTTTATCCGTTAATCATTAAATTTTATCTATCGGAGTTGTAAAGTTATTTTTTCTTTTAACATCAATGTAGTTATTATTG
>DNPJ01000014.1 GCA_003501485.1 Bacillota bacterium | reverse complement strand
GAAGTGTTCGGACAAAAACATTTATTATCTAAAAATTCAACATTTAGGAAAGTTATTGAATCTAAAAAAGTTCCTAATATGATTTTTTATGGTTCTCCTGGAATTGGAAAGACAACTGTCGCTAATATAATTGCTAAAAATTCTAATTTAAAATTATACAAACTTAATGGAACAACATGTTCCACAGAAGATATTAAAAAAATAATCGATGATGTTTCATCATTATTTAATCAAGAAGGCATTTTGCTTTATCTTGATGAAATCCAATATTTAAATAAAAAACAGCAACAATCTTTATTAGAATTTGTGGAAAATGGTGATATTACATTAATTGCTTCTACAACTGAGAATCCATATTTTTATGTATATCCAGCATTAAGAAGTAGATGCAATGTTTTTGAATTTAAACCATTGGGCATTGATGATATTAAAGAAGGATTGTTATCAATTTGTAAGAAACTAGAAGTTAACATTGATGATGACGCTTTATTATTCCTTTCTACAAGTGCGAATGGAGACATGAGAAAAGCAATTACTAATTTAGAGTTTTTGCTATCTTCATTAGATAAAGACAAGCATATTACAAAATCACTAGTGGATAATTTTATTGATAAAGCAAATATTAATTATGATAGAAGTGAAGATAAACATTTTGATACATTGTCGGCATTTATGAAATCTTTAAGAGGCTCAGATCCAGACGCTGCAATATTTTATTTAGCTAAACTTCTTGAAGGTGGCGATTTGATAGCGGCTTCTAGAAGACTACTTTGTTCGGTTAATGAAGATGTAGGACTTGCTTATCCCCAACTTATTCCTATCGTAAAAGCTTGCGTTGATAGCGCACTTCAATTAGGAATGCCTGAAGCGAGGCTTCCTTTATCAAACGCTACTTTATTAATTGCAAATGCTCCAAAATCGAATTCATCGTATTTAGCTTATGCTTCCGCTTTAAGTGATATCAACATGGGAAAAGGTGTTAACGTACCTAGACAACTTCAAAATACGCATTTTGATGGAAAAGACGCAAAAATAAAAGGACAGCATTATAAATATCCACATGATTATAAAAATCATTATATAAAACAACAATATCTACCAGATGATATAAAGACCACTAAATATTATCATCCTCAAGATAATAAAAATGAATTAATGTTCAAAGAATATTGGGACAAAATCAAAAAGGAATAACTATAAATTTATTCCTATAACTGATATGAGCATCTCATCTAAAGTGTTTCCAGCATGATGAGCTTTGAAAACAAAAGGGTGTTTTTCATCTTTTTGTTTTTTCATTTGAAGTGATATATCTGAATTAGCTAAACCGATAAAATCGCCAATAAATTCAAGTGATTTTTTATGAGGCAAACCTTCTCCAAATAAGTTTTCTTTTAAAACTTTTTCTTTGCTTAGCAATGTGTAATACTGACCATAATACTTATTAAATAGTTTTTTAAATTCATCTTGTTGACCGTCTTTTATGAAAAAATTCATCGTTCTTTTTTCTATTGATGTATTTCTTTTTAAAGTATTAACTAAATCAGGATGTTCGTACATGTCTAGGAAATTAACATCAATCATCCCGTGATCAGCAATTACAAGTGTTGCAACATCCTTATTTTTTAATGAATATCTTTGAATATATTTTTGTATTTTTAATATATTCTTATGAACTTTTTTATCATTCACCCCTCTTCCATGCATAAGTCCGTCTGGATTTACCCAATAGGCATAAGTAAAAGATTCATCATTTTTATTTGCTATTTTGTAAGCATGTTTAATAAATCCTTTGAGTCTGCGGACTTTTTTATTATTTTTATCTACTGGATAACCATATATAAGATGAGCAATTTCTTTATTATTTTTTTCATTTATCAGTGCTGCAATGTTTTTGTAAGGGCAAGTCTTATTCATCATATGTTCACCCATTATTAATTCACCAGTATCATCGTCAACATTAGGAAAAACATTAACATTCTTATCTATTTCATTAAAATATAGTGTCCAACCAAGCCATCCTGTTTCAATAGGAAATTTACCGCTTAAAAAGGATGTAGTTGATGCAACAGTGGTAGGTGGGATAGTGCTAGTGATATTTTTAATAATGTGAGTTCTAAAGAATGAATATTCATCTAAATGTTTTTCTAAAACACTTTTGCCCATTGCGTCAAACAAGAACACAATCACTTTCTTTTTGCCATCTAATTTCTTGTCTATTTCAGGGATAGTTTTATGAAATGGTTTTACACCAAAATGTTTTAGTATTGAGTTAGATAAGTTTGTTATCGAATTTGAATAATCTATTTTGTTCATATTTTTTCCTTTAATCATTTAATATATTATATGAGGAATTTACATGGAAAAACGAAAAATTATATTAGATTCTGACCCAGGTCATGATGATGCAGTTGCTATTATGCTAGCTTTAAGTAATGAGAAACTAGATTTATTAGCAATAGCAGTTGAAGCAGGCAATCAGACGTTAGAAAAAACAGGAAGAAACACCCTTAATTTAGTTGAATATTTTAATGTTGATATTCCAGTTGCTCTTGGTGAATCTCATCCATTAAAAAAGAAACTTGAAACATGTCCTAAAATTCATGGTGAAAGTGGACTTGATGGTTTTAATTTTCCGAAAACAAAAAGACAATTTGACAATCTTTCCGCTGTGGAATTAATGAGAAAAATTCTTTTAGAAAATGATAAAGTCACATTAGTTCCTACAGGGCCATTGACTAATATTGCAATTTTATTGACCAAGTATCCAGAGGTTAAGCCTCATATTGAAGAAATTGTTTTGATGGGAGGTTCGATTGGCTTTGGAAATGTTACTCCAGCAGCGGAATTCAATATTTTCGTTGATCCTGAAGCTGCGGATATTGTTTTTAGAAGCGGACTTGTAATTAAAATGATGGGACTAGATGTGACAAGAAAAGTGAAATTAACCTTTGATATGTTAAATGACTTTAGAAAAATTAGTAACAAGGCATCCGTGCTTTTTTGCGATTTAATGAAAGTTTTTATTGATAATCAGAAAAATGTTTTTGGTTTTGAAGGTGCACCTCTTCACGATCCAGTTACTATAGCTTATTTAATTGATCCAAGCGTTGTGACATTAAAAGAAATGAATACTGAAATAGATGTCAGCGGTGGTCCATCATATGGACGAACAAATTGTGATCAATTTAATTATTTAAACCGTAAACCAAATTCATTTGTCGCAATTGATATAGATATAAATAAATATTGGAAAATTATTAAAAATGGATTAGAAAATTTCTAATCCTTTTTTTCTAAACATTATCTTATTTATGAGTAATCCAGAACAAGACGTAATTAATAATCCAAATGATACGTCACTTAAGAAATGCGCACCTGCAACTATGCGGGATAAAGCCGCTAGAAGGGCCCAAACAAGACCGATATAAAATAATGTAATATTTATTTTTTTGTCTTTGTCAAATAAGAATCCTAAATATGGGAAGATAAACATACCTAGTGAAGCATATGTGGTATGACCGCTAGGAAAAGATTTAAAATTATTTCCTTCTTTAAGAGCTTTAAATGGATTAAGTATCCATAATGGATGGAATAATTCTTGAGGATTTTCTTCACTAAATATATATCTTGGACGAGGTCTTGACCAAAGATATTTAAATCCTGTTGCTAAGGCAGCAACAAGAGCCACACTAACAAGCATATAAAAACCGAATATGAATAATTTCTTTTTATCTTCATAGTTTTTTGTAAATTTGAATGTAAAAAATACAGTTAAACTTACAAATGCTACTGCAAAAACGATACCTAAAATTATTATTAATAATTCATAGTTTTGAGTTGATTGGAATTTC
>DNPJ01000123.1 GCA_003501485.1 Bacillota bacterium | reverse complement strand
GTTAATGCTGCAAAAGAAATATCGATTTTAATGGGCAATGATACAGTTGTTAGACGTCGTTGGGTTGAAGAAAATGTCAGCTTTAACGAAATAGATAGTTTTATTGACGAGGTGAAATAATATGGCGAAAAGAAAGATAGATGTCCCCGTCGAGACAGAAATTACTGAAAACATTCATAACGAAACCGTTGAATCGATTATGGGGTCTCGTTATGCAACATATGCTAAATATGTTAGAAAAGATCGTGCTATTCCTGATGCAAGAGATGGGTTAAAGCCTGTTCAGAGAAGAATTATTTTCCATATGTATAAAAGTGGCAACACTTTTAATAGGCCACGTACAAAATGTGCTCATACAGTTGGTGGCGTTATGGGCAATTTTCACCCACATGGCGATACATCGATTTACGAAGCACTTGTAAGAATGTCACAAGACTGGAAAGTAGAAATACCTTTAATTGATTTTCAAGGAAACAATGGGTCAATTGATGGCGATCAACCAGCAGCTTATCGTTATACTGAATCGAGATTGAGCCAAATAGCAGAGGAAATGGTACGAGATATCGACAAGAATACTGTTGATATGACGCTTACTTTTGATGACACAAACCTTGAACCAGTTGTTATGCCATCACGTTTTCCGAATCTTCTTGTAAATGGTTCTGAAGGTATTGCTGTTGCCTTGGCAACTGATATTCCTACTCATAACCTTAGAGAAGTAATTAACGCAATTATATATCGCATTAATCACGTTAGAGCTACTATAGATGATTTGATGGAATTTGTTCCTGGACCTGATTTCCCAACTGGTGGTTACATTTATCGCAGTAAAGGCTTGAATGAAATATATCATACCGGTCGTGGAAGAATTGAAGTTGCCTCAAAAGCGGAAATAGTTGATGACGGAAAAACAAAGCAAATAATTATAAGCGAACTTCCGTATAAAACAATCAAGAAGAATCTTGTTTTTGAACTCGACAAATTGGTTCACGATAAAGTAGTTTCAGGAATAAACGAAGTACTTGATGGTTCCGATAGAGAAGGATTGCGAATTGTTGTCGATCTTAAAAAAGACGCTAATGCAGACATTATTTACAAATATCTAATGTCCAAAACATCTTTGAAAACAAGCTATTCAGCGAACATGGTGGCTATTGTTAATGGTCGACCTAAAACAATGAACTTGCTTGATTTTATCGATTGTTACATAGACCATCAAGTTGACGTTATAACAAGAAGAAGCCAATATAATTTGGAAAAATCTAAGTCTAGATTAGAAATCGTTAATGGTTTAATTAAAGCGGTCTCAATTTTAGACGAAGTTGTTGCTACAATCAGAGCAAGTAAAGATAAACAAGACGCCAAAAAGAACATTCAAAATAAATTTGGTTTTTCAGATGAACAAAGCGAAGCAATTGTTATGCTTCAACTTTATAAATTATCAAACACAGACATCAACATACTCATCAACGAAAAGAATTCTCTTGAACAAACAATTGATGAATTAAATGGCATTCTTAACGATAGAAAAAAACTTGATCGTCTTTTAGTAAGTGATTTAAAAGCCATTTCAAACAAATACGGTACTGATCGTAAAACTCAAATTATTGAAAGAACCGAAAATATCAATATCGATAAACGAGATTTAATATCCAAAGAGGAAGTGATGCTAGCTGTATCACGTGATGGTTATATCAAATATTCTTCATTTAAATCATATCGAAGTAGTGGCGAAAACCCTCTTCCAGGCATGAAAGACGGAGATGTATGTGTCTATAGTGGTAAAGCAATGACAACAGATTATCTTTTATGCTTTACGAATTTAGGAAATTTCCTTTATATTCCTGTCCACGAAATACAAGAAAATAAATGGAAAGATGAAGGCAAACACATAAATTATTTAGTAAATTTAAATCCAAATGAAAAAATAGTTAAATGTTTTGTAACTGAAACTTTTAAGAATGATTTGTTCTTTGTCATTGCTTCAAAAAATGGGCAAATTAAAAGAGTTCGCTTAAGCGATTTTTCAGTCGTAAGATATTCCAAACCAATATGCTGCATCAAACTTTTAACAGGTGATGAATTATGCGACGTAGTTTTAAGCAAAGGAAATGATAATATCGTTCTTTTTGTAAGTGGTGGGTATTCTTCAATGTATAACGAAAAAGACATTCCTATTACGAGTTTGAGAAGCGGAGGTGTAAAAGCTATTTCGCGTCTCAATAATTCGACGATAGTTAACATATTCGCTTATAATAGCAATGAAACAAAGGGGAAAGTTGCTCTTATTACTGATAAAGGTTGCGTGCGCATATACGATGTATCCAACACTCTTTTATCATCACGCCCAGGAAAACTTACCCAAATTTTCAAGGTTTTCAAAAGTGAACCACATAATTTAATGTATGTTGTTAAATTAAACACAAGCATTCCTGCAAACAATATTCGTGTTTTAAATAATTCACGTGAAATTATAGATATCAAAATTGAAGATTATCACGTTACTCCTTTAGATAAATACGCTAAAGCTACTTTGATTCTGACTAAGACAGCATCGCTACTAATCGGTTTTATTGAAGGAAAAGATTATATTTCAAATGATATAAAATCCAATTATGTCGAAGATGAAAAAGATTCTGCTGAAATTGAAGAAAGCAATGATTTTGAAAAGGAAGAAGAAACACAAGATAACAACGAAGAAAAAGGTTATACTCAAATTTCAATATTTGATGATTTAGACGAATAGATTATAAATTATGTTCAAGCGTTTTGTTCCTTATGCTCATGCTAAAAATATATATGAAGTTAACATAACGTTTTTCTTAAAACATAATATAAAATACATATTATTAGATTTAGATAATACTCTTGATTCATATAGGCAAAAGACTCCTTCGCATAAAGCCATTGGTTTTGTAAAAATATTAAAAGACAATAAAATCGAACCTATTATTTTATCTAATAATACTTCTAAACGTGTTGCCAAATACGCTACAATGCTTGGAGTAAATTATCTAAGCAAAAGCGGAAAACCTTTCGCTATTAAGATTAATAGATACATCAAAAAAAGAAATTTAAATAAAAAAGAAATATTACTTGTTGGTGATCAACTTATGACAGATATAAGTGCTGCCAATGGTCTTAAAATTAAATCAATCTTTGTTGAAAAATTAGTTGATGAAGATCAAATTACTACCAGATTTAATAGATTGTTTGAAAAACCTGTAAAAAAATATCTAATAAAACATAATAAATTAATAGACTGGAGGAATTTATAATGTCGGAATTAAACAAAATAAGACGATGCTATAATTGTGGAGCTATACTTCAAAGCGATGATCCAAAATCTTCTGGTTATGTAAAAAAAGAAACGCTTGAAAACGCTACACAAAATTTTATTTTCTGTGATGATTGCTTTGAAAAAGAAAGATTTAAACAGGAATTATCAGAACCATTTTTGAATGATGATTTTATAACATTATTGAAAGACGCAAAAAAGAAGAATGCACTAATAGTTTACGTTATAAATTTGTATTCCTTTGAAGCTTCTTTTAATAAAGAAATTAATAGCCTTATTAACGATATGAATGTTATCGTCATTGCTAATAAATTCGATTTGCTTCCTTCTAACACAAATAAAGAAAAAATTCGATTATATGTAACAAATTTGTTTAGAGCAAAAGGTTTTACGCACATTAAAGAAAGTGATGTTTTTATAACAAATGCATTTGATGATGAAACAATAAAAGAAATTATGACAGTTATTTACCAAAGAAAGAATAAAAAAGATGTGTTTTTAATTGGCCCATCACTAAGCGGAAAATCAACTCTAGTTTCATCTTTCTTAAGAAATTTTAAAAACTTAACCGAAGGAAACATTGTTACACAGCCTTATTCGCACACGAATTTAAGTGTTATACAAATACCATTGAATAAATCCACAGCGATTTATGATACTCCTGGATTAGGAATTGAAAACTCAATTTTATACAATGTTGATAAATCAACATTTAAAGAAATATATTTAACAAAGCCTGTGAAACCACGTGACTATATTATGTTAACCAATCAATCTTTGTTTATTGGCGGCTTAACAATTTTTGAAATCATTTCTTCGGAAGACAAACGAATTAATGTCACTTGTTATTTCAATGATTCATTACAAATAAAACGAAATTTTGTCAAAACAAAGAACATTGATGAAACATTTGTTAAATTGATAACTAAAAAATTATTAAAGCCATCGATGAATAAAATAAATTCGATAAAAGATCTTGATGTTTATGATATTTGTTTGAACAAGACACAAGACATTGGTATTTTAGGTCTTGGATGGATTAATGTGAGAACAAATAATGCAAAAATAAGAATATATGTACCGAAAGGGATTTCGATTTTCGTAAATGATCCAAAGGTAGATGATTAATTATGGCAAATTACATTTTATTTGGTGGGACTTTCGACCCCGTTCATAATGGACATATAAGAATTGCAATGACAGCATCACTTTATTTAAACGCCGATGTTGTTTTTGTACCAGCTAGAGCCCCGAGGTGGAAAACACCTTATACAAGCGCAAAGCAAAGAGTTGATATGCTTAAATTGGCGATGAAATATTGCCCAAGCGGAACCACAATTTTAAATTACGAATTAAAAAGTAAAGATGACATCAATTATTCAATTGATACAGTTAAATATTTTAAAAAGAAACATCCAAAAGATAACATATATTTTGTAATCGGAGCAGATCAAGTAAACAAATTTCCAGAATGGAAAAATGCTGAAGAGCTTGCTTCACTTGCTACAATTGTATTTGTTTCCAGGCCAAAATATAAATTAGATCGAAATATAATTGATTTATACAAGATGAAGGATCTGAGTTATTTTGATTCAGGTGATGTATCATCAACAATGGTAAGAAATATGGAAAGTATTGATATTCCAATTGATGTATTGTTCTATATTGAAGACCATCGATTATATTATGTTAACAAACTTGCAAAATATATTCCTGAAAAAAGACTTAATCACAGCATTCAAGTTGCAAACTTAGCTTTAAAAATTGCCAGACTAAACAACTTAAAGAATCCAGAAAAATATTTTATTGCTGGTTTATTGCATGATGTTGGAAAAACTTATGGAAACGATAGTAAGGAAGCCTTAAATTTTATGAAAGAGCATTATCCACATTATGTTAACTTGCCATCATTTGCGTATCATCAATTCATAGGCGAATATATTGCAAAGAACAATTTTGGAATTAGTGATAAAGAAATATTAGATGCGATCAAGTATCATTGCACAGGAAATAAAAATATGAATCCTGTAGGAATGGTTGTTTATGCTAGCGATAAAATCGAACCGACACGTCAATTTGATTCAACGTGGTTAATTAATTCTTGCATGAAGAATTATAAACAAGGATTTCTAGATACCTTAAAAGACAATAAAAAATATTTATTGGAACATAACAGAGATATAACTAATGAATTAACCGATGCTTGCTTTGATGAATATTTACCAAAAGAAGGAGAATAAAAATGAGAAAAGATAAAGTTACAAAATTAATCGAAAAAACACTTAATGATCATAAGGCAGAAAATGTTGTTATAATTGACGTTTCTGAAAGAACTCCATTTGCGGATTTTTATGTGATAGCAACAGCCACAAATAAAAGACAGCTAAAAGCATTAAGTGAAATAGTTGTTGATGAACTTGAAAAAAATAAAATGGCTGTTGGAAGAACAGAAGGAACACCAGAATCTGGTTGGATTCTTATTGACGCTAAACATGTAATCATTAATATTTTTAGCAAAGAAGAAAGAGAAAGAATTTCGCTAGAAGAATTATTGTCAAAAAAATAATAAGCATTTTAGGTAGATATATTTTAGCGCATCATTAAGATGCGTTTTTTTATATTTTTAGTTTTCATCATTTAATTCGAAAATTCGTTTTATTTTACTACTTCGTATAATCATTATTATGTTAACTAATAATTAAATAATTCAGTTATTATCGAATTAAATAGCCAATCAATAATTATAAAGGATTTAGTCTCATTTAAGTACATACTGCACTTTTCCACATTTTAAATGTGTATAATAAACTACTAAAAAACTACTAATTGTATGCTCTACCACTTATTCTTTTATTATTCTAATCCCTATTCATTTCTTTATATTGTGAGTTTATAATATAGCTATGTTCATTGATTCTACAAGTATATTTGTCACTTCATTAATTGGGCTTATTAGCATCCCTCGATTGTTATACTTTATGATCGCAAACGTTAAACGGTATCCTTCTGCTTTGTTCAAAGGGAAATATTTATGGTTTTTTATTGTAGCTTCTTTATTTATAGTTCTATCAAATCTTTCATCATTATTTTTTAGTCACAATTTTTTCTATAATGGACTATTTATTTTTTGGTGTTCATTGACATTAATTTTTTTATGTTTATATCTCGTATTATGGGCTATTTTTTGGATGCATGGTTATGAGGCCAGATATCAGTTTGAAAAAATCATTTTTCCTTCTCCGATGTCTGTTTTAAGTTTCGCCTCTCTTTTTATTAGCGGTCTTTTTACGCTAAATATTTATTTAATTATTAGTTCAATTGTTTATTTTATTTTTGAATATACTTGGTCTTATAAAGGTTTTATGTTAACCAAACCAAAAAATTTAATTCAAAAAGGTATCTCTAATGATAACTTATAAAATCTAATTTTTATTTTGAACTGGTTTCAGTTTCTTTTTCGCTATATAAATGCAAATATCAATTATTCCAATTATAATTATGGCCATCAAAGAGTATGACAAGACGCTTTGCATATCGACTATAAGCTGAGAATCTCTAATGAGTTTTCCTAGTCCTAAAGCGCTTGATGAACCGGCGAGAATCTCGCTCATAATAGAAACTTTCATTCCAAGGCCGATGCTTGAAACAAGTCCTAGAATAATATAATTAACTGATAACGGAATATAAATTCTAAATACTAATTTTATATTGTTTGCGCCGTCAACTCTTGCTGAATCAATTATGTTTTGATCTACGCTTAAAAAACCTGAGACAACTGATTCATACATAATCGGAAATGTTATTAAGAATACAATAATAATAGGCCCAAACATTGGTTTAGTTAAAGCAATAATAATAAATATAACCGCAGCTGTAGGAATCGTCTTAAACACAGTTATAAATGGTTTTATAAAAGCTCTAAAAGGTTTATATAAACCAGAAAAAATGCCCAAAATCAATCCAAAA
The DNA here is from genome assembly GCA_003501485.1 of Bacillota bacterium. Classification (GTDB taxonomy): domain Bacteria; phylum Bacillota_I; class Bacilli_A; order RFN20; family CAG-826; genus Fiminaster. The sequence goes on along the minus strand of DNPJ01000123.1, from coordinate 829 downwards.
ATACCGCTATTAATCGAAGAAATTAAGAGTCTTAATAAAGTCCATCCAATAGCCTCATAAGTTTCTATATTGCATAAATAAATAAAAAATTGCGGCAAAACTTTTTCTGGTCCCGGGAATAATGACGTGTTTAATNNAAGAGTCTTAATAAAGTCCAACCAATCGCCTCATAAGTTTCTAAATTGGCTAAATAAACAAAAAATTGTGGTAAAACTTTTTCTGGTCCGGGGAACAATGATGTGTTTAATATCAATGAAAGTAAATACCAAAATAAAAAGACCCCAATAACTCCAATTATAGTCCAAAAAGGAACTAAATATCGTTTATAAAGGTCTTTTAATTTGCTCATATTATAAATCAACAAAATAATCTGCTGAGAATGTTTCCTGACCTAAAGATTTTAAAAATTCATTAACATCAATTTTTTGATCTTTTGTGACCATGCCAATCTTGTTTTGATTATCTTTTTGTATTTCATAAATTACATTTGAATTGAAGCCGAAACGACTAGCTTGTTCATTTGTTGTGCCAAACATGTCTAATTCAGCTTTTACAATTTCAGGATGATTAACAATATTATCAAGTCTTTTATCGAGTTGTTCAACAAAGTCTTTTATTTCATCTTTTTTAGCCTCAAGAGCATCTTTTTTTACGAATATTCCTGCTTGAGAAAGCGCATCTTGACCGGTTAGCGCTTTCCAGTCTTCTTTTATATTTGAAACAATTTGAATTTTTCCATATGTTTCAGCGTCTTTTTTATTCATTATAGTTGTTAAAACTGGCTCAGCAGTGAAAACATAGTCTATTGTGTCCGCTCCATATTTACCTG
>DNPJ01000018.1 GCA_003501485.1 Bacillota bacterium | reverse complement strand
AACTTTTTCACCGCATTTAGCTTCGATAATTGCAGTGCCTTCTTTTAATGCTGTAACTTTTCCATTTTTATCGACGCTTGCAATATCGCTTGCTGAGCTTGACCAAACAACAGGATTAGTACTTGCTTTAGTAGCAATTAATGTTTCACTTTCACCAATATTTAATGTGCAAGAAGCTTTATTGAGTGAAATTTCACCAGCGTGTTCTCCACCATCTTTATATGGTTTAACATCTACTTTAACAAAATCCCAGTGTCCGCTTTCGCTTTTATTTGCCGGGTAGAATGTAATTTTATTCTTTCCACGTTTTAAATTAATTTTTCCTAAATTAACCTCGGTCCAATTAATAAATCTATAACGTCCTTCAAGAGACATTCCATCGACGGTACCTGTTCTATTTTGTGCATCTGGTGTTGCATCTTTAACACCTTCAAATGCGGCTTCTTGATCAAGTTGTGCTGTAATATCTACATTATTTAAATAAATTTTTGCGGCTTTTGTGATTCTTAAATCGGCCGAAGTGTATGTTCCAGTTGAGACGTTAGTTGCGCCACGAACGATTAAATCGGCAAAACCACCACCTGGAGCGTTAAAGGTCATTGACATGTTTCTTCCATCGTCTTTGTCATCGAATCCTAACACAAAACCTTTTCCACTTGCTTCATATTTTCCTGTGTAACCTAAGTACGATGCTGCACGGAATGAAGCATAGGAACAGTTATTAGCTTTATAATCTTTTGTGTAATTCTCGCCTGTTTGAACTAATGTTCCAATTTCACCTTCAATATCAAGATTTTCTGCTTCACTGAAATATTGATCTTCATTTAAATTTGGATCAACTTCACCAATAGAAGCACCACCTGTCACATTAATTTCACAATCTACCACAAACAATCCTGCTTCATCTGGTGATAAGATGTGCTTTCCACCAAAGACAAAACTTTGACCATCGGTAAGTTCACCTTCGACATCATCAACCCAATTATAAATGCTAGGATCAATTTTAACTTCTGTGCCGTCATCCTTAACACCAATTAAATCAATATCATTCGTTGAAAATGTATCTTTAGTAGCGTCAAATGATGATTTCTTATAATTTGCTTTGATTTCTTTATAAACTTGTATAGCGATATCAGCGGTTTTTCCTTGTGAGTATTGAATTGATACGGTCTTTACTTCGCTTGTCAAATTTGGGTTAGTGACTAATTTGATTTGATCATAACTATTATTTGATGTATAGTCACCAATTCTATAGTTATTATTTTCATCTTCGATTGTTTCCCCATTAACATCGTATGTAACATGGAACACTAATTTTGATGAATTAAATTTTGTACCACTTTTTTGAGGTAGTGGTCCACTGATAGGTTTTAATCCATTAGGAGAGAAAACACCTTTCATTGTAGAATAAACATTAACGCCATCGATAGTTGTCATATATTCTTTTTCTGTTTCACTATCAACCCACTTGACGTCATAAACGCCATTCTTGGTTTGTTCTTCAAATTTTTCTGGAACATCGACAGTCCATCCTTCAATTGTTTCTTCAGTAGAATCTTCTCTAACTGCTGTAACAACCATACCATCGCTATTAAAAGACTGTCCCACCAAATAAGTCATATGTGTAGGCTTTTCACTTACATAAATAGATTCAATAGGACTTAATTCTGGTTGAACAGTATTTTTCTTACCAAATGTTTTTACCAAACCAATTGTGGTCAATGTTACTGCTGTTACCGCAACAACACTAATGATGCTTAAAGCAGAAATATCAATAATTTTTCTCGAAGAAATTTTCTTTGCTTCAGACGAATGCTTCGAATTGTCTTCGTTAGATATTTCTTTTACTTCTTCGTTTTCTTCTAGTAAATCGCTTGATGAAACATTAAACAATGAACAAATTGTTTTTAAGTTCTCAATGCTCGGGTATGATTTACCAAGTTCCCATTTGCTTACTGCCACACGTGTGACATTAAGTTTTTCAGCAAATTCATCTTGCGTCATATTGTTATCAAGACGAATTTTTTTGATTTTCTCACCTGTTTTCATATTGAGCTCCTTTTTTGATTACGAAACCGATAAAAAGTGCGAAACTTTTTGTTCTATTTAGATTAAAAAACACCATAAAAGCGTTTTCAAGGAAATTATTTGTTTCATTTTTAGCATTTTGAGTTTTCAAAAAAAATAATTCGATATTAACACATTTTTGAATAGTTTTTTATTTTAAAAATTAAGACTAAAATTGTGATTTTTCTAAAAAATAACAAATTTCTAATCTAAAAAAGATGTTTTTCTTTATTGAAAGCGCTTATCAATTGAGCCTCTTATAAAAAATATCGCTAAAAACTTTAAATCATAATTCCATTAATATATATAATAAAGAAAAGGAAATAGCGTTAGCCAAAAACCAATTCTAAAACATCATCAGGTCAATTAATAAATTATAAAGATATTGATAATAACACTTTCTTTACTAATTATTATTTTTTTGAGCACTGTAATTATTCGACTTTTTTTGCGTTCATGCATTTAATTTTAATTGCTAATTCTGTCTTACTCTTGTTCATTTAATAATAAATCAATCTCCAATTGCTTTTGGATCAGTTAGAAATTCTTTTAATCCGAGTAATAAGATCCCTTCGTTATCTTTTCGCTTTTTGATATTATCTTTTACAATTATTATCTTTTTGAAATTATCTTTGATTTTAAGTAATGAGTTTTCTTCTTGTTGTCTTTTTTCATAATTATCAATTGATGATGCGACCTGAATATAATATCGATTAAATCCAAAATTACAAACAAAATCTACTTCTAAAAATTTTTGCACATAATTATTGTTTTCATTTTTTTGAAATACTTTCACCATTCCGACATCAACATTAAAACCACGCATTATTAATTCGTTATAAACGATGTTCTCTATAATATGTCCATCATCAAACTGCCTAAAACCAAGTCTGGCATTTCTGAGTCCGATATCAGTGAAATAATATTTTAATGGAGTGTCTATATAATTATTTCCTTTAACATCATATCTGTAAGCTTTTTCTATTAAAAAAGAATCGATACAATAATCTAAATATTGTTTAATCGTGTTAGGAGCTACAACTTGCTTTTTAATAGTCTTAAAAGAATTTGCTAATTTATTAGGATTAGTTAATGAACCAACATTTGAAGAAATGATATTAAGTATATCTTCTAACACATCAATATTCTTTAAATTATTTCTATTAACAATGTCTTTTATATATGTTTCTTCAAACAAATTATTCAAATATAAAATCTTTTGCTCATCCGTTTTACACATTAATAAATACGGCATACCACCATACATCATATATTCATTAATTGCATCATTGAAATCCATGTTTGTATATGAATAAAATTCATTAAACGATAAAGGCATAATATGAACTTGATCACCTCTTCCTCTAAATTCTGTGATTATATCGGAAGATAAAAATTTTGCATTACTACCAGTAACATAAACATCCACGTTTTTGATATGAAGAAATGAATTTAAAACTTCTTCAAAAAGAGGAACCAATTGAATTTCGTCTAATAAAATATAAAAGTTTTTATCATCAATTATTTTTTCCCTAACAAACTTAAATAATGCATCTGGATCACGATATTTTTTATTTTTTATATCGTCCAATTGAATAGTAATTATATGAGATTTATCAACACCATGCTCTAAAAGATAATTATAAAATATCTCAAACAACAAATAAGATTTGCCACATCTTCTAATCCCTGTAATGACCTTAATCATCCCATTGTTCATTCTAACTAATAGTCTATTTAGATAAATATCTCTTTTAATCATAGGTTCTCCTTCAACTAAAATTTTTGCAAGTTCTTGCATTTTTATTATGCGCCTAAAATAAAATTCTATCAACCTTTAACTAAAATTTTTGCAAGTTCTTGCATTTTTATTACTTAGTAAAGGTGAGCAAATAAAAATCATCCAACCAAGGATGATTACTATACTTATTTGGTGGAGATAACAAGACTTGAACTTGCACGGGTCGCCCCACTAGATCCTAAGTCTAGCGCGTCTGCCAATTTCGCCATATCTCCTTGATAATAAAAATGGTGCCTTCTATCGGACTTGAACCAATAACCTACCGCTTACAAGGCGGTTGCTCTACCAGTTGAGCTAAGAAGGCACATATTATGGTGGGCGCTACAGGGATCGAACCTGTGACCTCTTCCGTGTGAAGGAAACGCTCTCCCAACTGAGCTAAGTGCCCTTTTGGAGAGACGTACGAATAACCACTCGCCTTCACTCCTATTAAAAAGGCCATAGGCCAATTCAATTCAAATGGTGGATCTTAATAGACTTGAACTATCGACCTCACCCTTATCAGGGGTGCGCTCTAACCAACTGAGCTAAAGATCCATCACGCATTCGCGCTTTAATAATATATAATATGTAGAAATGTTTTGCAAGATAGATTTATATTTTTTTTCTCGTAAAACCATGAAAAAAGGCGTTATCTTAGATAACGCCATGATTGATAACTTTTATTCAGTAATTAATGTAAAATCCGCAGCAGCAAATTTTTCAACATTAAGACTGTCTTTTAAAGAAATTTCGTAGTATTTAGATGTTTCGTTCACTGTTTCACATACATCACCAGCTGATACAAATATTCCGCTATCGACATAATCTTTTGTATAAGTTCTTGTTGTTTTTGAATAAGTATTATGCAGAATAGACATTTTATCTTTTGTAATATTGATTTGCTGTATATTCACTATTTCTTTAACTTGATTTGCATATACTTCATCAGATTTTTTTTGCTCTTCAGTTTTTGTATATGCATATTTTGCAGTTGCTATAACATCATCCATATAGAAGGAATAATTTTCTTTATCAGTAGCATCGCTATAAGATTTGAAATAATTTGAAATTGTGTTTGAATCTGAAGCTTTTATTAATAATGCATCATATGGATCACTCGCGGCATATGTTGATTCGCTATAACAATTTGTGTCAGGATAAAAATTGTAAAATAAAGTTCCTATTGTTGCTGGCTCAATATATTGGAAATAATAAGTAATATCATAAATACTGTTTTCTACTCCTTGATATTTAGCAGTAGAAATTTTTTCTTCTTTGAGTCGTTTTTTTGATATTTTTAAGTTTCTATTATTTGCGTCTACTTCAGAATTTATTTCAAAATTGCTTACTTCTGATTGTGAAGCTAAGGATTTATTTCCACTTTTAAAATTAATTACTGAACTACCGTTGCTTACATATTTTAATGTATAAAAATTTCTATTTCTAACAACGTCAGTTGCAAAATCATCTGTTTTATTATACGCTTCAAGGAATTCATTATAACTTGATTCGTTAGAATATTTACTTTCTGAAATCTTATTGAAAGATAGATCATTTGAACAAGATGCTAAAATAAACGGCATTGCTAATAAAACAAAATTATATTTTTTCATTTGCTTTCTCCTTATTTGTCAAATCTATAATTAGATAAATCTACTGGATTAATATTTGAAGAAGCAGTAGATACTTCAAATTTTTCATAAAAAGTCTCTTTTGTAACAGTATTTCGTTCCTCTTTGTAATGGTCATCTAAATAAGTCTTTTTTGTTTCTTGTTCCAAGGATGCAACAATATTAAAACCATTATCAAGGAATTCACTCTGCATAATAAAGTTATACGATTTATTTAATTTTGAGTAACTTGAAGGTGAGCTTTCTTCATTTTCAGCATACGAATATAAAGTAAAAACATTGCCATCAACATAGTATTTAGCACTTTTACTACTCATAGGTAAATCAACACCTAATGTGTCAGATAATTCACCACACATTTTAGAAGCGGCACTAAGGAAAAAACTATATAAAGACATTTCATCTTTATCATACGATGTTTCGCCAGCAATTTTTTCTTTAGGGTAAATTTCTAATAAAACTTCATTTGTTTCACCTGGGAAAGTACCCATTTGATAATCAACATTATAATTCATATCAACCAAATTATTGCCAGAATTTCGAACTCCACTGCTTGTCGCTTTTCGTTTTAATGTTATTTCTTTGTTTGCGGTTTTGTTTTCAATATCAAATACAAAAGACTCTTTGTAAAATTGTTGAGATATTTGTTCGTCTGTTTGCTTTCCGTTTTCATTCCAAATATAAGTTTCTTTTACACCACCTTCTAGAGAGTATTTGAAACTAAATTCCTTTTCGCCGTTATAAAAAATATTGTCAGACATAGTTTTGTCTTGTGCTGTAGAAAACTCCTCAGCAGTTACTTCTTTTTCATATTGTTTTGTTGTTACGCCATTAAATGGAATGCCATTGTCTCCACACGAGCACAAAAGCATCATTGGCACTATAAAAGTTATTAATCTCTTTTTCATATGAAACCTCCAATTAATATTAGTATATCAAAAAAATCAGTTAAATAGCATATTTAAATCAATGAATGTTTATTTGCCAATAGCCAGCTTTCCTTGAACCTACTCTTTTAATAACATTATTTTTAACTAAAACATTAATATGTCTATAAACTGTTATCGATGTTTTATTTAATTTTTGTGCTAGTTCATCGACAGTTATATATTTATTCAATTTAATGCAACTAATTATTTCTCTATCAAGAGGATTTATCTTATCATTTATCTTATCATTTATCTTATCATTTATCTTATCATTTTATAGTTTATCTTATCGTTTGCAACTCATAAAAAAAGATTCCGGTCGACCGGAATCTTTGGTTTAGATAACAACAAATTAACGTTTTGAGAATTGTGGAGCACGTCTAGCAGCTTTAAGACCATATTTCTTACGTTCTTTAGCTCTGCTATCACGGCTGAGAAGTCCAGCAGCTTTAAGTGTTTTACGATCAACACCAGCTTCAAGTAAAGCGCGTGCAATACCTAAACGGATTGCGCCTGCTTGGCCAGTGAATCCACCACCTTTGACAAATGCTTCAACATCGAATTTATCCATGTTTCCACTGATTTCAAGAGGTTGGCTAAGATCCATAACAAGTGTTGCATAAGGCATATATTTGTTAACATCTTGTCCATTAACAATAATTTTGCCTTTACCTTCTGTTACGTAAACACGTGCGATAGAAGATTTTCTACGACCAGTGCCGTAATATTTAACAGTTTCTTTCTTTGCCATAGTTATTTCTCCTATCTTTTCCATTCAAGCACTTCAGGCTTTTGAGCTTCGTGCTTGTGGTCGGCTCCACGATAGACGAAGAGTTTTTTAGCAATCTGACGACCTAAACGGCCTTTTGGTAACATACCCCAGACTGATCTTTCGACCATTTCTTCTGGATATTTTTCGATCATTTCGCCTGCTGTTCTTGTGCGAAGACCACCGTTATATCCGGAAACGTTGTAGTATTTTTTGTTTGTCTTTTTATTTGCGCCAGAAAGAGCGACTTTATCTGCATTAATGATGATGATGTAATCACCACAGTCGACATTAGGTGTATAAGTAGGTTTATCCTTACCCATAAGCTTAACGGCGACAAAGGAAGCTAATCTTCCGTATGGAATGTCGGTTGCATCAATGACATACCATTTGCGAGAAACGTTCTCTGACTTTGCGATCGTTGTTTGACGTTGCATGTTGTTTCCTCCTTACTCAAGCAATAATCTTACCGGGACTATTGATTTTTCATTGTGCCGAAAGCAATTATATATTTTTATATATACGTTAGTCAAACACTTTTTAACTACTTGGCTATTAAACTCATCTTTTTTTTGAAAAAACCATATTTTTTTATTCAAAATAGTTTTATATTTTAATAGAGGTATTTTTATGGCAAAGGTAATAAAAGAACAAAAAGAAAAAGTTGTTGAAAGTGTTGAAACAAAAAAACAACCAAAAAGTGATGGCAAATATTATGTTATTTCTAAAAGCGATAAAGGTTGGGAAGTTAAATTAGCTCAAACCAAAGGTGCAGCTGGTAAAATTATCAAAACATTAAAAACAAAACCAGAAGCAGAAGCGTATGTAAACTCGCTAACTGATAAAAATGGTCGTTCTGCAGTAATACATAACTCAAAAGGCGCTAATAAAGGACGCGCAACAAAGGTTGCTAAAAAGTAATAATCATATACAAAAACAGGGAATTCATGTTCCCTTTTTTATT
>DNPJ01000125.1 GCA_003501485.1 Bacillota bacterium | reverse complement strand
ACCTGGCGCAAGAGTGGTCCATCCAGAAATGAATTCACATTCCATGAATTTATAAATTCGGAATGGATTTGTTTTTCCTCTTGTTAATAAGAAGATCATAAGACCCATGAAGATTGTAAGAGCTAAATTAATACCAAACATAAGCAAAGTAGTTCTCCAAGTCAATTCACCTCTATTATAAAGATATGCTTTGTTGAAGAATTCTTTCCAGTTATTCCAAAATCCATCTTTATATTGAGTAAAATTAGAAGCATTAACATCGTTTAATTTTAATGTTGTTTCTTCATTAATTTGAACAGTACTTAATGAACGAACATTTGTTCCTGCTTCCATATTTTTATAATCGCCATATGATGATCCAATCGCGGTGCTCTTACCGACATTGTAGGCATAAGCAACTACTTCATATTTTCCAAAGACAATAAAACTGTGGTCTCTTTTTCCCCAGTCAGTGATAAGAGTTTTATCTTCTTCGTTTCCGTAAACAGGAACATTATTATTAATTTCACTTATAATAGTGGTTGTTAAGTCTTTTACGTAATAAACATCTAAATCAATTTGGCCAGCTTCATTAACATGTTGATAAGCATGATATTGATTGTTTCTTGGGTCAACATATGTAAAAGTTGAGTTCCATTTTTCTTCATCAACTTCAAGATAGTTTGAATCTCCTTCAACGGAAGTAACAATCATATCGATATTATGAGTTTCTAATTGTTCATTGAATTTTAATAAGCCAATATCGAGGTTGTATGTTTGTGATGAAATAAAATCAGATCCAGTTTTCACAAATGTTTGATAAAAAACTGGGACAATGGAAAGAACCATTGATATAAATAACATGATTAGAGCTATCCACCATGGACGATGACGGCCACCTTCAACGCATGCTTCGTTGTTTATAAGGGATTTTAATACAAGTTTAAAGTTTTTCATAAGTCCATAACATAATATACAAAATATTATTTATTTTCAAATAATATTGCTTTTTTAATTGTTCAATGTAGAATAAAAGCCATGTGGGGTCGACATAGTTTCGACAGGGATGATTGCTTGGCATTAACTGCAGTCGAGCGATGACGTAATCATCAAACAAAAATAACTGACAACAGTTATATGAGAGCTCCTAGAGCTCAATCACTCTGCTTAGCCTAAGCTATCTCGATATAGAGTCCGATTAAATTAACCGGGCAGAGCACTTCTCAGGGTTTTAGCCTTTCACGCCTGATAAAAGTGTCATACCAAAAGGATAGGATGAAGGAGTTGGCTTGCTAGCTTCATCTAAATACCAATAAGCCTCGTAAGACTAGCCACGATATGCGATGTCTTATTAAATTCTAAATATCGTCTAAACTGTAGACGTTATTGTAGAGCCTTCCTTGGACACGGGTGCAACTCCCGCCGGCTCCACCATAAGAAAAGCATAGGTTTGATACAAATGTTATCAAGCCTTTTTTCTTTGCAGATAGGAAACTTTATCCTTTCCGCCAGCAAATTATAGAGTCTTGTAGAAGTGTCAAACGGCATTTCTATGAGGCTCTTTTTCTTTTTATATATTGCTACGGAACGAAAGCCCTATCAACGGAACGATAGGTGCTGCTACGGAACGATTGATATTTTTTGATAAATCCCATTTTAATTCTGACATTATTCCGCAATTTCCTTTTATTTTTCTCAAAAAAAGTGCTATAAATTTTTAATATTATTTAATAATTTGTACGGAGGAATGACTTATGAACATTGACTATCCTGCTACTATAATCAAATTAAGAGCAAGAGTTTTTGTTTATATAAGAACTTTTTGCAAGATTTAGCGATTTTGTTCTCGTAACCCATTGGCTATTCTCGTAAAAAGTGCTATAATTTACGAGTAAGGAGTTAAAAATGAGAGAATTCGATTATAAAAGACTTGTAAATTGTAAATGGGATAGCACAATCATCGAGTACCTTGTTAAAATTCACGAGATGAAAGGCAGACAAGAGTTATACCTTTCTCAAAAGAAATTGGAACTTGACAGACTTGTTGAAATTGCAAAGATTCAAAGCACGGAAGCCAGCAATGCGATTGAGGGTATCGGAACAACGGAAACAAGGTTAAAGCAACTGATTTTGCAAAAGACGACTCCGAGAAACCGAAACGAAAAAGAGATTGCTGGATATCGTGACGCACTTGCCACAATTCATGAAAACTTTGAGTATATTCCGATAACTCCGAACTATATTTTGCAACTTCACAAGATATTGTATTCCCACAATACTGAGGCGAATTTCGGAGGCCATTTTAAGAACTCACAGAATGAGATCTCTGCTATCGACGAAAATGGAAATAAGACAGTTTTGTTTATGCCGCTTGATCCATTTGAAACACCGATGGCGATAGAAAATCTTTGCAAAACGTTCAACGAAGCAATAGAAGAGGGAAGTGTGGACGCACTCTTGTTGATACCTATCTTCATACACGATTTTCTTTGCATTCATCCTTTCCGTGATGGCAACGGTAGAATGAGTAGACTTCTGACAACATTGTTCTTATATCGCTCGGGATACTTTGTTGGGAAGTATATATCGCTTGAAAGCAAAATTGCAAAATATAAGGATTTGTATTACGACGCATTATATGATAGTCAAATCGGTTGGCATGAGGGAAAAGAGGATCCGACTCCTTTCATAAAATATATGCTTATGACGATTCTTTCTGCATATAACGATTTTGAAGAAAGGTTAAGCCTTGTCAGCAAGAAGAGAACAGCGACAGAACTTGTCGAAAGTGCATTTGAAACAAAAATCGGAAAGCTTACTAAATCCGATATTGCCGAACTTTGCCCGACGATTTCCGTCAGTGCGGTTGAAAAAGCGATAGCAGCCTTGATAAAGAATGAGAAAGTCAAAAAGTATGGTCAGGGCAAAAACACATATTATGTACTACTAAAATAATTATTCTCGTAAAAATATAATTAAATTACGAGAAAAACAAAATAATGAGAGAAAGCATTTACCAATTGGTGAGTGCTTTTTTATGCAAAACAGGAAGTAACTACACCTTCTATATGGGCGGGTTTTCGGCTGGCAAAAATGTCAACGAAAGAAGTGCGATGCAAGACATGCACTGGCATTGCGGAATTCTTGAAATCAAATTGAGTTCAAACGCTATCGGGTAAATCATGCAAATGGACGAAAAACACGGTCTATTCCATCCTCACTAACGAGAAATATAAGTTTTTTTGTTTATAGTATTTGTTGGATTATTTATAATATGAAAAAAATAAAATAGTACTTGACTCTCCCCTTACTGGAGCAAACAAAATGAATTACGCAAAGAGGTGATAAGATGTTAAAAATAGGAGAATTTTCTTGCTTAGCTAAAACAACTGTTAAGACATTAAGATATTATGATGAGATTGGATTATTGAAACCAGTATTTGTCGACGATAATGGTTATCGATATTATCAAATTGATCAGCTTAATGAACTGCTTAAAATTGTGGAATTACGTAAATTAGATATTCCTTTATTAGATATTAAGGAAGTTTTAAAAAATGATAATAATCTACAGAAAGTATTAGAAAAGCAAAAAACGAATTTAGAAAACGAACTGAATAAAAAAATATCGCAAATCTCTTTGATAAAAAAATATATTTCGAAAGCAAAGAAAGGTGAGTTTATGGAAAAATACGAAGCAAAAGAAATAGTAGTGCCTTCAAAAAGTGTTTATTATAAACACGGCGTAATTGATTCAATGCAAGATTTATTTAATTTTGTTCTTTCTGCAGAAAAAGAATGTGGGAGACTAAATCCAACATTAAAATGTAAAAATTATTGTTATGTAACATATACTGCAAATGAATATAAAGAAAAAGATGTTGAATTAGAATATGTTGAAGAAGTTGAATCTATTGGTGTTGGAAATGAAACTATTAAGTTCAGACAAGACCCTGAGATTAGGGCATTATCAATTATTCATAAAGGTAAATATGAAAATTTACAAAAAGCCTATGCGTATGCGTTAAATTATGTAAAAGAAAATGGCTATTCAATATCCGGTCTAATTCGTGAAGTATATATACACGGTTGTTGGGATGAGGAAAACGAAGACAATTATTTGACAGAAA
>DNPJ01000057.1 GCA_003501485.1 Bacillota bacterium | reverse complement strand
ATGGACCACTCTTGCGCCAGGTGTCTTGGCTTGTATTCTTGGTTTCATATTTGCTCAATTTGCCCAACTTGCATTCCCGCTTCTCCTCGGAGTTCGTGTCATGTGGTTATGCATGAAGACTTTACGTGCTGATAACGTTGCCCCATCACAACAGCAACCTAAAAAAGCACCTGCAAAAACTGTTAATTCAAAACCTGTAAAGAAATAGTTATTTAATCTTAATGGTTGGTCTACCAATGGAATGGTATTCACAGCCAACCATACTCTCAATCTTATAAAGATTACGCCCATCGAAAATGATGGGCTTTTTCATTAGTGAAACAAAATCAGAAGCTTTTAAGTTTAAAAATTCTTTTGAATCTGAAAGTATTAAAACCATATCTGCATTTTTTAGTGCATCGCTTGGATAATCCATATATTTAATATGAGAGTGTCTAGAAAATAATTCATGAAAATTATCCATAGCTAAAGGATCATATATACGTATATTTGCGTTTTTGTCTAATAACGCTTTTACAATAGGTATTGCTTGAGATGATCTAACATCTTCTGTATCACCTTTAAAAGCTACGCCTAAGATAGCAATTTCAAGATTTGAAAGACTTCTAAAGCGTTTATATATTTTATTTAAAAAGAAATCAACTTGAGTTTTATTTATATCAATTGTGGCTTTCATTAGTTCCATAGGAATGGAATTATCATTTGCTATCCAACAAAGCGCACTTGTGTCTTTTGGAAAGCAAGACCCGCCATAACCGATACCCGCTTTTAGAAAAGAATCACCAATGCGAGGATCATATGACATACCTTTTGATACTTTATCAACATCCGCTCCAACTTTTTCACAAAGTCTAGCGATATTGTTAATATATGAAATTTTCATAGCTAAAAAACTATTCGAAGCGTATTTAATTAGTTCAGCGTTTTCACTGCTTGTAATCATGACCGGTGTCTTTTTAAGTAAAAACAGTTTTGCTATATCTTTTGCTACATTTATACCATTACTAGATGTTACACCAAAAATAAGTCTATACGGATGAAGCATATCTTCAACTGCTTTACCTTGCGATAAAAATTCAGGGAAAGAAATAACTTCAAATTTAAATTTAGAATCCTTTTCTAGGTATTCTTTTGTCAATTTGTTTTGGCCTATTGGAACTGTTGAACGAATAATGATATTTGCGTCTTGAGTAACGGCATTTTTAATTTCATCTAAGCATTTATAAAAATTAGATAATTTTACACTTCCATCTTTTTCTTGAGGAGTATCGACGCATATGAAAATATTTTTTGCATGTCTAAAAGCATCTTTATAATTTGCGGTAAAACGCATATTATCTTTACAACTAGTTAATAACTCTTGCAAATTCGGTTCTTCAATTGTTGATACACCATCTCTTAATAGAGAAATTTTATTTTTGTCTACATCATAACCCACGATGGAATGACCAAGCGACGCTAAAAAGGTAGCGTTTACCAAACCAACATAACCAAGACCAACAACTGTTATTTCCATTGCTTGTTTCCTTAATAATATTTTGACTTTTTTGCAAAATAAATGCAAATCAAAAAAACCACTTCTTTTTTGATGGGCACCCATCATTCTTTAATGGTTTCTATGTTGACAAATTAATCCCCGTAATCAGATCCCCGAGATTTGTCCTCGATATAAATTCTTAATAAATCTGTTACATCTTTAAATTCTAAATAAATAAAATCATCGTTCTTTGTTAAAGGATGTTCAAAATCATATGTAAATACAATTCTTTTTCTTTCTTTAACAAGCTCAAGCATTTTATCTAGCACTCTTTCATAGTCTTTAATAGAATATAATTCTTTAAAATTAGTTAACTGAGTATAAAAGGCAGGCTCAACATAAAACTGTTCACCACTTTCAAGTTCATATAAAGGAGAAAAAGGATTGTCCTTATCAACTATCAATTTATATTCATTCCATTCGGAATATTTATTCATCTTTTATATCCTTTCCAACGCTTACCATTTTATCTTGTCTTGCGCTTATTATTTCAAGGTTATCTAAAGGAATATGTCTTCTTTTGAATTTCTTAATAAACACTTCTCTTGCTAGTTCATATGTATTAGATTCAAGTGAAATATGCGCTAAAACGATAGCTTTAGTCTTTTCACCAACAAGATCAGCCATATATTGAGCGGAATCTTCATTTGAAAGATGCCCTGTATCGCTTGCGATTCTTTCTTTAAGAGAAAGAGGTCTATCACAAGCGTAAAGCATTTTGCGGTTATGATTTGATTCAATAACGTAATAATCAGCATTATGCATGTATTCAAGTGTTTTATCAGGTATATAGCCTGTATCAGTAATATAAACTAATTTTTCATCATCGCTTTCAAATATGAAACCAACCGGATTAGGAACATCGTGAGATATACCAACAGGGGTTACTTTAAATTCTTGAAACATAAATGGTTCATATGCTTTGATGAAATTCACATTGTTTCCTTCATATGTACCTTCAGTTGCATAAATTGGAAGAGGTGGCATGTATTTTATTCCTTTAGTGTGATCACTATGAAGATGTGTCACAAATAAAGCATCAATGTCATAGATATTATATCCAAGTTCTTTTAAAGCATTTTCCAAAACAAATAATGGCACCCCATTATCAATCATAAATAAATGACCATTATGTTCCACTAAAGAGGCATTTCCTCTAGAGCCTGATTCAATAACATGTATTTTCATTTTTTAATCACGATTTCCGTATGTAATTCTTTCGTTTTGCAAATTGCTATATGCTTCCTCGCATTGCCTTGAAGGATTTGAGAAAAGACAAATATTTTTGCAGAAAAGTAATGGGACTTTTCCAGTCTTACCTGCACGGTTTTTAGCAACAATAAGATCAATCATTACCGAGTTATCCCCAGCTTCTTTTTTCACAACTTCTTGTTGTTTTTCACTTACTTCTTGATTTGCTTTCTTTAAAACATTTTTTTCTTCTGGATCAATTTTTTCAACTTTTTGTTGATGAAGAAGTAATACTATATCAGCGTCTTGTTCAATAGAACCCGATTCACGCAAATCACTTA
>DNPJ01000115.1 GCA_003501485.1 Bacillota bacterium | reverse complement strand
GAAAATCCATAATAATATTTTGATTTGCACCTCTCCAGGTATAAATTGTTTGGTCTGGATCGCCAACAACATATAAAGATGTTCTATAATTCATTAAAAGTTTAATTAATTTAAACTGAATATCATTTGTATCTTGAAACTCATCGACAAGAATATTTGTAATTCTCCTTTGCCATTTATCACGAACATCAGGGAATTCTTCTAAGATTTTAATAGTTTTAAGCAAAAGATCATCGAAATCTAAAGAAAGCATTGCTTCTTTTCTTTCTTCGTATTCATGATAAAAAACAAGAGCTTTCTTTTCTAATTCATTATGTAAAGATGTTACTTTAATATCATCTGGAAATATTCCATTGCATTTGTTATATGAGATATATGAAATGGCGTATTTAACAATTTCATCATTTCTTTTATAGCCTTTTTCAACACCTATATTTTTAATAAGTGTTGTCACATCTTCTTCATCCATAATAGTGAAATTGTTTGGAAAACCAAGAACATCAATTTCTTTTCTTAAAAAACGAGCACAAAAACTATGGAATGTAGAAACGGATAAGCCGTTTGCTTCAGGGCCGAGAAGTGATGAAGCGCGTTGTTTCATTTCTTGAGCTACTTTATTTGTAAAAGCAATTGCAACAATCGAGAAAGGATCAACACCCATCTCACTAATTAAATATGAAAGACGATATGTTAAAACCCGTGTTTTTCCACTTCCTGCACCCGCAATAACTCGAACATATTGTTTAGATGTAGATACGGCTTTGTATTGATTTTCGTTAAGTAAAGTTCTATAGTCCATATTTATTACTTTGTAATAGTTTAGCATATTAATAAAAATTTTTAAGGACTATTTTTGGAATTAATTCATAAAAAGATAATCATATTTTTAGTTCTAATTTAATTTTATCGATGCCAGCTATATTGCAAAGCAATTTATTATCTTCAATTTTTATAAGTGATGGAAATCCTAAAATAGATAATTTCGAAACATCGCTTATGCCAATAGTGTTAGCAATATTTTCACTAATAATTACATCCTTGCTGTTCTCACAAAAATAAATGTTTTCCCTATTTAAGGCATATTCAATAACAGAATTTTTCAATTCGTTACAATGAGAGCAAGAAAGGGAATAGAAATATACAAAATACTGGGGTTTTGCAATAAAAAACACATCATTCCACGAAACTTTATAATTAGAAATTTCTGAATAACTATGTTTAATCTCGTTAGTGTTACTAGTTCCACTAATTGGATGAATTAACTCATCTTTTGAACACCCAGTAATAGCAAAACAAGACAAAATTAAAAACTTTATAATTTTCATATTATTCTTATATGAAGTTGATTCAAGAAAATATTCAAAAACTTAAAAATAATTCTCTTTTCATGATATTATAACTTCATGAACTTATTCAGCAAACGCGAAACAATTCAACAAAATATTGCTTTTATGGCGATTATGGCGGCAATCAATATAGTTTTGTCGGTTATATCCGCTTTTGTGCCATTTATGTCTATTTTTCTTTTTCTTTTAATGCCTTTAACAAGTGCTTTAGTTGAATTCTTTTGCAAAGATCGTTATTATCCAATCTATTTTGCAGCATCAATTGGGCTCTCTTTGGTGGCGACTTTGTGGAACACAGAAACAACTTTTTTCTATTTAATTCCTAGTTTGCTTACTGGATATATCTTTGGTCTAGTTTCGAAAAAAAGCATCCCTTCAATTTATTCAATACTTATCTCATCGCTTATTCAAATGGGTTGCTTATTAGGTTTCATACCGCTTGTAAATTTTATTTATGGAACTGATGTTATATTAACATTTAAAACACTACTTAATCTTCAAGACTCAACAAAAATAAATGTAATAATTCCTGCGTTTATATTTCTTATTTCACTTATCCAAATGTGTCTTTCGTATGCAATCATCTCTAACGAACTTAAAAAAATGAATATAGAAGAAAAGCATATTCAAAAATATGAATGGATTTACCAATTGCTTTTATTTGTTTTTAGTTTGCTTATGATTCCGTCATCATTTTTCATCAAAGAAATTTCTTTTGTTTTATTATTCATAAATATTTTTTTAGCGGTCTACATTGTTAAAGACTATATAATCTCAAAAAATTATTATACTTTGATTGTGTTTTTAGGTGGACTTGTTATAAACATTATTGTTTTCGCTACCGCTTATGTAACATTAGGAACTATTGATGGATTTTTATTACTTAACATAACACCGTTTTGGATTTCTTTTATTTCATTAATTGTTTCTTTCTTGAAAAGAGAGTCTAAAAAGATAGAATAATATAAATATATGGGTGAATTTTTTAAAACAGTTTTATTCGGACTACTGTATGTAGTCTTATCACCATTTATAGTGCTATTTTTAGCATTATATTTTATTTATTGTTTGATTATTTTCATCTATATGAGTGTTAGGAATCTTATCGTTTTCTTCAGTGGAGGAACTGTCAATGGTGACTTACCTGAAGACATAAAAGCAAAAAGAATTTTAAAAGACAAAATGGAACAAAAAAACGCTCCAATAAATACAACTCAAAATCTTCAACAGCAAAACTTATATAACATGTCAAATGC
The DNA here is from genome assembly GCA_003501485.1 of Bacillota bacterium. Classification (GTDB taxonomy): domain Bacteria; phylum Bacillota_I; class Bacilli_A; order RFN20; family CAG-826; genus Fiminaster. The sequence continues at coordinate 196 of DNPJ01000115.1, read as the reverse complement.
AACAATCATTATGGCGCATCCTGACATGATTAATAATTTAAAAAACATGAATAATAATCAACAAAATATAAATCAAGTCAACAACCCAATGATTGAAAATAAACCTATTGAACAAATAGAGAATAACGTTATAGAAGAAAAGAGCAACGATATTAATCAACAAAATAACGAGGAACAATAAATATGACTTTATTAG
>DNPJ01000102.1:702-11993 GCA_003501485.1 Bacillota bacterium | reverse complement strand
GGTTTATTTGGTAAGAATGAAAGAGGTGGAAACACTTTTGTTAATGTTCTCATGCTAGTTGTTTTGACTTATATGATATCTGCTTGGAGAAATAAGCAAATAGCTTCTCTGTGGTTCTTTATTGCTGTTTGTGTTTGCCTTTTAATCGCTGCATTAATAGAACTAAAAGCTTTTTTCTTTGAAGTGCTAGTTATATATGGATGGTATCTTATATGTTATAAGAAAAGCAAAAAGGAATTATTACTAAATATAATTTTAATTGCTTTAGCAGTTTTGGTAAGTGTAATAGGTCTTTCTATAATGTATAGAGAGTACCCCAATTTCAAGGGATATATGTCAATTGATGGAATAAAAGATCAATTATTTGGTAATGGGTATACAGGCCAAGGAGACTTAAATAGGTTTACTGGAATTTTTACAATTGAATCAAAATTCTTTAATCATGATTTTATTAAAACAATGTTTGGTGTAGGGTTAGGAAATGCTAGTGAATCATCTATTTTAGGGACTACGTTATTCTATGACACATATGCCAACTCTAATTATAAATGGTTTGTAGCAACATATATGTTTACTCAAACAGGAGTGTTTGGGTTAATTTTATACTTATCAACATTTTTGTTTTTATTTTTTAAAAAGAAAGAGAATGATAAGTATAGAATGAACACACAAATAATGTGCCTATTAGCTCTTCTATTAGTTTTTTATAACGATACATTCCTTACTGATGCGGGATATTTAGTGTACTTTGCTTTGGCGGGTGGTTTTGTTAAGTCTAAAGTTTCCGAAGAAAATAAAATGATAATTCAACATAATTAGTTTATTATTATTTTAGCTTGTTTTAAGGAATAGATATGTCAGAACCTATAAGAATTGCCCAAATGATGACTGAAATGAACTATGGTGGTGTAGAAATGGTTGTTATGAACTATTATAGGCACATTGACCATTCCAAAGTTCAATTTGATTTTTTTGCTTTAGAAGGCTCATTGCTTCCACAAAGAGAAGATATTGAGCGATTAGGTGGACGTATTTACGTTGTCCCTTCAGTTAAACATATTGCCAGATACAATAAGGAGATTAGTAAGATCTTTAAGAAAAATAAATATCGTATCGTGCATTCACACATGAATACTCTAAGTGTTTTTTCTTTAAGAAAAGCAAGAAAGGTAGGAATAGTAAATCGCATTGCTCATAATCATTCAACGGCAGGTAAGGGCGAAACCAAGAAGAATATAATAAAGTATATTTTACGACCTTTTGCTAAAATATATCCAACTGAACTCTGTGCCTGTTCTAAACTTGCGGGGCAATGGCTTTACGGAAAAAAATCAAAGTTTCATGTGTTCAATAATGCTATAGATTTAGATTTATATACTTATGATCCTCAAAAATCCTTTGTTATAAAGACAGAATTAGGTCTTGCTAACAAGTTGGTTATTGGACACATTGGTAGGTTTTGTTATCAAAAGAATCATGAATTTTTAATTGAAATATTTGAAAAGATTCATGAAAAAAGACCTGATGCTGTATTAGTTTTAATTGGAGAAGGTGAAATAGAGGATAATATTAGAAAAAGAGTTAAACTACTTGGTTTAGAAGACTTCGTTAGATTTATGGGAAAACAAAGTGATACTAGTAAGTTCTACCAAGCCATGGATGTTTTTGTGCTTCCCTCAAGATATGAGGGGTTACCTGTTGTTGGTGTTGAAGCTCAAGCGATGGGATTGCCATGTTTTTTTTCAGATAAAGTAACGACTGAAGCAAAAATTCTTGAATCAACTATGTTTATTCCTTTAAAATCCTCTGCATTTGAATGGGCCAATATTATTTTAAAACAAGTTGATTGTTTTAAACGAAAAAACACCCAAGAAACAATGCGAAAGTCAGGTTTTGATATTAAAGTTGAGGCAAGTAAACTCTTGAATTTTTATGAGAATTTGATAGAAAGAAGAAAGGAAAATTCGGTAAATGGATCCTTTAATTAGTGTAATTGTACCTGTTTATAATGTGGAACAGTATCTTGATGTTTGCATAAAAAGTATTGTTGACCAGACATATAAAAGCATTGAAATACTGATAATTGATGATGGGTCCACAGATTTTTCTGGAATGATGTGTGATGAGTGGAGTAAGAAAGACGACAGAATTAAAGTAATTCACACCGAAAATAAAGGACAGTCTGCTGCTAGAAACTATGGTTTAGATATTGCAAATGGTGACTATATTACTTTTGTCGACAGTGATGATTATATAGAGAAGAATTTCTTCAGTAATCTGTTTCATGTTTTGTCAAAATATAATGCTGATATAACTATTGCCCCATTGTGTCATGTGAAAGAGCAAACGAATTTATTTGTTGATTTTGATGAAAAGGAAATTATAAAAGAATATAACTCAAGGGAAGCGATTATTGCATCTTTTTATCAAAAAGATTTTAGCTGTAATGTTCATTCAAAAGTATTTAAAAAAGATTTGTTCACATATATTACATTTCCCGAAGGAAAAGTTATGGAAGACTTAGCCATCGCATATAAGTTATTTGAGGCTTCTTCAAAAATAGTTGCAACTAACAAATGGGGATATTTCTATCGTCAAAGAAATAATAGTACAATGCATGTTTTTAACAGGAAAAGGCTAGATGCTTTAGAGTGGTTAGATGAAATGGCTCAACATTTTGGAAATGGTGATGTTGAATTAACAACGGCGTTACATTGTCGCATGATAAATGTAGCTGTGCATCTTGCTTTAGATATTCCTGAAAAAAATGGATATAAAAGAGAGAACAATATTGTTTGGTCCTATATAAAGAAATATCGAAAAGAAACACTATTTAACAATAGAGCTCGTATTCAAGATCGAGGTGCTGCTTTGTTGTCATTTTTTGGGCAACATGCTTTAAGAATAATTTGGAATAGCAGTTTCGCTGTTAAAAGAAAAGAGTATTAGTATTATTAGGATTAAAAAGGAAAAATAAATAATGCAAGAAGAAAATCAGCCCTTGGTTTCTATTGTTATACCAGTATACAATGTTCAAGACTATTTGATGGAATGTGTTGATAGTGCTGTAGAACAAACTTACAAAAATCTTGAAATTATCTTAGTGGATGATGGCTCTACTGATAAATCTGTTTCTTTATGTGATGAGTGGAAAAATAAAGACAGTAGAATTAAGGTTATTCATAAAATAAATGGTGGATTATCTGATGCCAGAAATGTAGGTATTAAAGAATGCAAAGGGAAATACATTTTTTTCTTAGATAGCGATGACTTAATAGACATAATCACTATCGAAAAAATGGTAAGTATTGCAGAGAAAAAACATGTTGATGTAGTCACGACGAACTTATTTCCATTTTACGATTATCTACAAATTAAGAATGAGAATGAACTTCAAATTGATGAAATATCGAATTCTGAAGCAATGAAAAGAATGTTTTTGAGCGACAGAATTACTCTTTGTTCATGTGGAAAATTGTTTCTAACAAAGCTTTGGAAAAATATCGAATTTCCTAAAGGACTTCTATATGAGGATTATGCCACAACATTCTATGTGTTTGGGAAAAGCAATATGGTAGCAATCATTAATAATAGCCATTTTTATTATTACAGGATGCGCAACAATTCCATTATTCATTCTTCTATGTCTAATAGAAATTTTGTTATTTTTGATATCGCAGAAGGTGTTACAAAGTATATTGCTAGTACCTTTCCTGAAATAAAGGAATATGCAGAATATATGGAATTAGTAACAAATCTTAAATTTCTAAAAAGGATTATGGATGTTGGTTTTAATGCTTATGCCGAAGTGCAGAAAAGAGCGATGAAATGCATAGAAAAATATAAATATTTGATTAAACGTCCATGGGCAAAGACTTCCGATAAAATTAAGGTTAAATTGTTATCAATTAATAAATATGTATTTTATGTTGTTTATTCTTTTGCTGAAAAGATAGAGTATTATAAAACAAAACATGGAATGCCATCATCATGAATTATGGTTATTTAAGGAATCTTTATATGATTGAATATCTTACAGATTATGAGATAAAACATGAATTAACTCAAATGTTAAAGGACTTAGATTCTTTTTTAAAGTTGATGAAAGTTCCATATTCAATAATGTATGGAACGATGTTAGGTGCTGTGAGACATAAAGGTTTTATTCCATGGGATGATGACATTGACCTTGGATTATTACGCAATGATTATGAGAAATTAATTTTCTGTATAAATGATTCAACTAAAAATATCTTGCTTGATGAAAAATATGAATTTGAAGGTATTGAGTTAGATAATGGAGACAAACCATTCTTAAAATTTGTAAATAAGCGAATACTGATTAATTCCAATGATTCATCTGAAAAGTATTTATGGATTGATTTATTTCCTTTTGATGGTGTACCGAATATCGGATTTAAACTTTATAACCTATATTTTTTTAAATACCTGCGTGTTGCTAGAAATCTTAAAGATTCTTTATATATGAAAAGTATGATGGCTAATAAAAACTCTTTTGGGAAAAGAGTGTATTATAGAATACTAGATAGAATTTTTAAGAATAAAAATCAAAAGGATTTAAGCGAATTAATTGTAAAATGTGCAAAAAAAATTTCTATAGAAAAAGCAAAAAAAGTTGCAAATGTTGCTTGGAGTTCGTTAAACGAACCATCTATTTCTAAAAGCCTTTTCGAAAATTTAATTGATTATAAATTTGAGGACATAAATGCAAAAGGGTTGGAAGACTACAATTTATACTTAAAATCTAATTATGGTAGTTATATGACGTTACCACCTGAAAACTTGCGTCAAAATCATGAAATTAAAGCATGGAGAGCATAGAAGCATGAGTCAAAAGATAACTCTTTTAAATATGTTTTCTGGACTTGTTTTGCAGATTTTTACGCTTATTAATGGTTTTATTCTACCAAAGATTATCCTTTCTTTTTTTGGTTCAGAAGTTAATGGACTTGTTTCATCTATAAATCAATTTTTGAGTTATATTGCTTTAGTTGAAGGTGGAATTACGGGAGTAGTCACTGCTGCTTTTTATAATCCATTAGTAAAAAAAGATGAGGAAAAGATTTCATCAATACTTGTTACAGCAGATTATTTTTACAGGAAAATAGGCATTTTTTTTATTGTATATTCTATTTTTTTATCGATTGTATATCCTCTTCTATTTGCAAAAAGTTTTGATTTTACGTATGTATGTCCATTAATACTAATTTTAGCTTTTGGATTACTGATTCAATACATGTTTTCGTTAACTTTTAAAACACTATTAACTGCAGACAAAAGGATTTATATTGTTAACTTCATTCAAACAGTTATAATATGCGCTAACATATTATTGGTTTTTTTGTCCGTTTATATCTATCCTAGTATACATGTTTTAAAACTAATAAGTAGTTTGCTTTTTATCTTTCAACCAATTTATTTAACTATATATGTTAGAAAAAGATATAGATTAAATCGAAAAGCTAAACTTGATAATTCTCTTTTAAAATCCAGATGGAATGGTTTTGCGATTAATTTTGCTGCATTTATTCATAGTAGTACAGATATTGTAATTCTAACATTGTTTACTAATCTAAAAGTTGTTTCTGTCTACAGTATTTACTATCTTGTAGTAAATGGAATAAAGCAATTAATAAATTCATGCCTATCGGGATTATCTGCTACAGTTGGTCAAGCTTATGTAAAAAAAGATTTAGAAGAACTTAATCAGAAACTTGATATTTATGAGTACATAGTTTTTATTCTTGTTTTCTTTTTCTTTACTGTTGCTGCCTTATTAATTACGCCATTTGTTCAACTTTATACTAGTGGTGTTTCTGATATAAATTATAATCAACCAGTTTTTGGTTTATTATTAGTTATTTCTGAAGCGTTGTATATTATTAAGTTTCCCCATTTAGATTTGGCTTATTCTGCTAATAAATTTAAAGAAATAACACTGCCAGCCTATATTGAAGCATTTTTTAACATTGTTATCTCAATTCTAATGGTTGGAAAGTTTGGTTTAATCGGTGTAACAATTGGAACAATTGTTGGAATGATATACAGGTTAATTTTTCAAGTTTTCTACACTTCAAAATTGATTGAAGGGCGTAGACAAGGTCTGTTTTACAAAAAGTTATTATTATTCACCTTTTGCGCTTTAATTGGTTTTTGCATTTGCAAGTTTTTTATTCCATTTGTTAAGTTGAGTATTCTTTCCTGGCTTAAATATGCTGTTATATATAGCTTTGTTATTTGCGTTATGCTTTTTTTATTGAGTCTTATCTGTTTTAAAAGCGAAATGAAATTTTTTATAAATTATTTAAATCGTTAATGTTGCACGAATGAACCTTGTTTTTAATGAATGTAATAAACAAAAACAAAGACATAAATAATGGTGGTAACTAATTATTTTTTGTAGTTATAATATAGTGTTTTATTGAGAATGAGTTTAAAAGGAGAAGTAAAGTGTATCATTTTGTAAAAAGACTATTTGATATATTATTCTCTCTTCTTTTCATTATAATACTTTCTCCTATTTTGTTGTTGATTTCATTAGTCAATTTGCTAACACTAAAGTGTTCTCCTTTTTATCGTCATAAAAGGTATGGTAAAGGTGGAATGGTATTCTATCTATATAAGTTTAGAACCATGGTTCCTAATGCTGATGATATGATTAAGGACTTCACTCCTGAACAGATGAAGGAGTGGAAGGAGAATTTTAAGCTCAAGAACGATCCAAGAGTAACTAAGTTTGGCAAGTTTTTAAGAGTAACTAGCTTAGATGAGTTACCTCAATTATTTAACATTTTGAAAGGTGACATGAGCCTTGTGGGCCCTCGTCCTGTCATTGAAAGTGAGCTTGATTGGTATGGAAAGGACATGGATAAGTTTCTTTCAGTTACTCCTGGCTTAACAGGTTGGTGGGCATGTAATGGAAGAAACTGTGTTAAGTATCCTGAACGATGTGCTCTTGAATTATACTATGTTGACCATGCATCTATTCTTTTAGATATAAAAATAATACTTCGTACTATTGTCTCTGTCTTTAAACGAGAGGGGGCGATGTGAGGAAACATTTACTTTAAGTGGGGATTGAGGGTAAATGAAGCGATTTTGTCTTTTCTGTTTTGTTTTAGTTATTGCGGTTTGTTCTCTATTTGCTGAACATTTTATTATTGAAAATTATGTTTTTGATATCTCGGGAAAAACTAAAGAGAGTGTTATTAGGTCTTTAGTTGTTCCCTCAAGACGAGAAGAATTCTCATCTAAAGAAGAATTAGTTAATGCTTTAAATAATAAAGTACAAGTTTTAGATAACAAGAGGGTATTTAAGAGCGTAACTTATACACTTACTGAAAGAGTTGATGGTGAGAATGTCTATGTTACAGTCAATTTCGATATTGATGATGCTCATACATTCTTAATCATTCCATATCCCAAGTATGATACAAATGTTGGAACTATACTTGGTGTTAAGGTTTTTGATACTAACTTGCTTGGAACTTTTTCAGACTTCACTGCAACTGTGAGAGCAATATTTCCACCTGAGTCATTTGGTTCTCCAGAGTATGATGCTAAATTTGATTTAACTGGCTTAAAGCTTGGAGCGGCTAATTTATCAACTAGTTTTATAGGTTATACTAATACAAAGGAATTTAAGTACAGCCTTTCTGTTAATAGTATTCCTATTTGGAAGTATAGCCTAAATACTTCATTTTCTATTCAGAGAGAATCAAGTTTAAATAAGTATTCTTTCTCTTCTTCTTTAAACAATATTTCTTTAGGAAGTGTTGGCATTACTCCGTCTATCAGTCTTTTAGTTCATGACAACAAGACTGACTCGTATTTAACTCCATCTCTCTCAATTTCTAATGTTGTTATTGATAAGACTCGTTTTGACTTTTCTGATTATGTAAAGTTTGTAGATAAGAGTGGCGTTGGTGAAAAATATTTTTGGTCACCATCAGAGATGAGACACAATACATCTCTTTCTTTTAGTGGTTCTCCTTTCTCTGTTTCTAATACATTAAAATATACCGTTGATGATGTCTATGATATCAACACAACCATGAAGTATGTATTAACACCTTCATCTACAATATTAGTGATGGAGAATATAAAGCTAAAGAAAGATAATTCACTTCGTCGTTACGATACAGGTGTTGGGCTTAGTCAACAAATTAATATAGGGCCACATATCTCAATTCGCCCGACTTTGAGCGAATTCTTAAGAACAGAAAAGAAAGAGGGCGTTTCAGATTTATTCTTCTATCGCTACTATGTACTCTCTGCTTCTAGTAGTGGTAACTACATTAATTGGATTGGAAACTTTAGGGACGGTGTAAGTTATTCAATTAGTATTAGTGAATCATGGATGCAGGAATACAATACACGAAAGATTAATCCTGATGTTGGCGTATATGACCACTTAGAGTTTACAGCTCATAAACTCTTTGGTTCTTGGTTTAATCCATCCTTTAGAATTGTTGTTAATTATACAAATAACACCACAGACAAAGGTAATATCACAGGAGGAAGTGGAACTGCATTTGGAGAGTACTTAAGAGGTATAAGAAATGTCACAACAGATGGTTATAACAACAACCTTGTTGGAATTGTTGCAAACCTCAATTTAATGACTAAGTTCCCTCTTCCTTCTTTCTTTAGTTTTGCCGATGCATACTTTAATGCCTTCTTTGATTATGGTATTGCAAAACCAGATGGTAGGAATGCCAAGAATTTCTATGGCTTTGGTATAGAGGGCATTGGTATTCTCAAGAGCTATCCTAGCTACCCTGTGAGAGTATCTCTTGGTTTTGATTTGGAAAAAGTGATAAAGTTTATGAATAAAGAAGGTGGAAGAGACTTCTATGAGATATATATAGGCTTAGGTTTCTTCTTTTAAGTTTTAAAAAAAGGTATTTATGAAAAAGCTATTAATTTTTGTTTTTGTTATGTTGTTTTCCTTCTCTCTCCTATTTGCAGGAGAGAGTTATCTTTCCATTCCACTTGACTCTGATGCATATAGAATCATTGATGCTGCAGAGATTAGGGGCATAATACCAAACCAAACTGACGTTAAGCCATATTCAATCTCCCGTGTTAAAAGCTTACTTAATGTAATCTATAGTTCAAACTTGACAACTGACAGCGAAAGAAAAGCTATTGAAAAACTTTTATCTCAGTTTGATTCAACCTATGGAGTATCTAGCGAAAAATCATTTTTAGAAAAGGGCTATTTAGTTCTCTCCGAGAATGAAAATGCCTTAGTTGCTTTTGGTGGAAAAATTAAAACAGAACAAACTGTTGGAGTTACAAACAAGGCATTTGATTCGAGGAATAAGCTAACATTCTATGCAAAGGGTGATTTGTTTAACAGCCTTTCTTTCTATATGGATTTTGGAATCCTATTAGATAAACTTGATCACAGAGCTTTCCTTGTTACTGACTTTACTCACGAGTGTGACGGTTTTTATATGTCACTACTTGGCTCAAATGATTTATATAACTCTCCATTCAAATCACTTGGCGATGGGTTTGTGATGTATCCAGAATTGGCAACTTCGCTTTTTAACGGTAGCTTAACAATTCGTTTTGCCTCTCTTTCCCGTGATTGGGGCCCTGGTATTAATAACTTAGCTCTCTCGAGTTCTGCGAGAAGCTTTGATGCAGTTGAGTTTACACTCCAGCCTTCATCTTGGTTTAGTCTTTCAGCTGCTGTGGGTTCTTTAGGTAAATCATATCTAGTATTAGATGGAGAGGCAGATAAGACAGGAGATAAGGAGTTACATTCAAATGTTTATGATAATAACTTCTCCATTCAAAGAATTGAGATAGAGCCATTTGAAGGCTTTAGAGCAAGCATATTTGAATCTGTTGTCTGGCGTAAGCGTTTTGAACTAGCATACTTAAATCCACTTGGCGTATATATGTTTGCTCAAAACTATATTGGCGACTTTGATAATATGCTAGCAGGTCTTGATGCAACATATACTATCAAAGGAGTTGGTAAAGCATATTTTTCTTTAGCGATAGATGAATTCAATAGTCTAAATAAGTTTAAAGTTATTAGCTTTGCGAGAAACATCATCGCTCTACAAGGCGGTGCAACAATTAATATTCCTTATGGAGATTTCTCAACGCTAGGCGTACAAGCTACATATATTCCACCATTCTTTGGTTCTCATTATACATACACATCTGATAAGAATCCTTGGGGTAGCACACCAATGGGAACTGCATATGTTAATAAGGGCTATAATCTAAGCTATCCACTTTATCCAGATTCTTTGGAGCTCCTTGCACAGTTCTCTACTACAATTACTCAGTGGGATTTAAGTCTTTCATTTATTGTTAAAGATCAAATGAGAAGTGCTCAGTATTCCACAGATGATAAGGGTACAAGTCTAAATAATATTATTAACTATAACGTTTCAGATTTATATGTAGATAAAGCCTTCTTCTCTTATATTTGGAACAATACTCTCGACTTGGAAATAAAAGGCAAGAAGAGTTTTGATAACCTTCCTTTTGACTTCACCTTTGGTCTCCAGTGTTTAATTGAAAGTAAGCGTACTTACTCTTTTGATCCAAATGTTGTTAAGCACTATGACACATACGATATTGTTGATGGTGGAGAGACAATGATTTTTAATCCTGGTAATGGTACACGTATGAATAATGATTGGAGTACAAATTGTAAACTCAATTTATCTATAGGGTTTAGTTTGTATTATTGAGTCTAGAAGTTGTATTAGCGTTAAGGGGAAGAGTAACGTTATCTTTACTTAGTGCTTTTAGTTTTAACTTTGGAAATCTTTTTTATATATAAATGGTTCAAATAGGGAGAAGTGACCATTTTATTTATTGTTTTTTGAGCTATGGTGTTGTTTTTATAGTTATATTAATTATGACATACATTGCTATTTGCTATAAAAGAAGGGAGGATTTATTCTTCCTTGTTGTGATTTTTGTGATTGCTCTTAACTCCACAACAGCACATCACTTAACTCATATACAATACAATCCATTCTTTATGGCTCTTTTTGCTACATTTGTTGAAGAGTCAAAGGAGAAAGCATGCTAAAAAAGAGAAATGTAATACTTTTAGTTTTATTAACCATCCTTTTTTCTCTTAGTGCAGAGAAAAGCATATATAGTATTACTTCGTCTTACTCAGATGATTTATTGAATCAATTGCTTAGTGGTGAGACAATAGAGCATGCATCGCCCTATGGCGAAGATGTTCCATCTATTGCATTTGATGGAACAAGAGGAAAAGAGAC
>DNPJ01000102.1:0-629 GCA_003501485.1 Bacillota bacterium | reverse complement strand
CTTCATTTATTGAGTATCCAGAAGGCTGGAGCAATATGACTCATGATGAGAAGAAATTAGAGATTATTAATACTCTTCTTTCTATTTCCACTATTAAGGGAATTACATATATTTCACATCAAGCTGGAGAAAAACCTAAGGTTTTGTTTTCTGATTCTTATACCCTTACGGCGTTAGAAAAAGGAAAGAAAGCCTATGATGTGAAGTTTGAATATGCTCCTGAAGAATACGAATACGAAATAGCAGCATATCTTAAGGACAATATCTTTGGTGGAAATGTATATATAATCGACTATACAATTGATGGCGATGAAATTTTTGTTTCTTTCACAAATAAAGAGAAACTGAAGTTTATGTTCTATACAGCAGTTGAGGCAAAAGAGCTTAATATGTGTGTTGATGTTCTTATGACTAAAGAAGGGTTAGCTGTATTTGCTTTAGCTACTGTATTTAGAGAAGAAATCTCAATTGAGACGCCTTTTGTTTCTGTTCATCTTCCTTCTGCTTTTATGAAACGTATTGTTTCTCTTAAAGATTGGTTTGTAAAGGAGATTAACTAATGAAAAAGGTATTAGTTATACTTTCTTTAATCCTTTTATCTTGCTCTCTATTTGCTCTCGAATCATTTA
>DNPJ01000101.1 GCA_003501485.1 Bacillota bacterium | reverse complement strand
TTCAATACGCAATTTATACAAATGAGGATGATTTCGGTGTTGCAGCAGAAGGTGCTCTTGAATTTGCGGCATACTTGCAAAAAAATATTGTAGATAATTCTGCTATTTATAATACATATGGCGAATTAGTAACCGCTACAAAAACTTATTTTGCTAATGAAGGCTTGACCATTGAACTTCCTACTACTTTGAGTGTTACTGCTGATAGCTATGAATTTTATGATTTAAGATATGCTTATTTTGATGAATATAGCATGGATATTGGTCCGTATATGATAATGTATTTGAATGGTGCTTTAGAAACTGATGTTGAAAAAGTTACAAAAGATTTTACTGATCTTGGTTATGTATTAACCCAATATACTTTTGGTGGATATTCCTATGAAAGTTATGTTAAAGGCGACATTGCTGTAGATATTTCTTTTGAGGAAGCTGATACTGAAAATGACTTTCCACAAGCTGTTACAGTGACAATTTCTGAATTTGTTCAAGACGCAGAATAATTTATTTTGAAATATATAAAGCGCTAAGACAAGATTGTTTGGCGCTTTTTCTTTTGATTGTTGATAAACGGACAAGTGTTGTAATTGTTTTAAGATATTTTTGCCAAAGTAAGCGTTACCAATGAAACAAAAAAATGTATTAACAACCTTTTTATATTGCAAAAACTTTATATAAATATATAATTCATTTAGCCGATAGGCGGTTCTTTTATTAAAAGAGCCTATTAAATTAGAAAGGTTAAAATTATGAAAAAACAATTATTACTAATTACATCATCAATTCTCGCACTTGTATCATTAGGCGGATGCGATGGTGATAATTCAGCCAAGTTAGAAGAAGTTGAAAAAGCTTTAAAGAATACTGAAGGCGCTGTTAACTTCTCAGGAACTCTTACATCACTTGATATCGATGAAGGAACAAGCGAAGATGAAGGCGATGTTGATGTTACAATTACAGACACATTTTTTGAATGGTCAAAGAACTATAATGACGGTATAGGAAATCCTGTTAGTTATCGTTATACATTAAAGAAAGACTCTGATGGTTATATGTCATATGATCAATTGACAATTATGAATCAAGTCGTTAACTCCAGATTCATTAATCCAGGAAGCGATAAAGAAATGCTGTATGACGATTATTGCTATAATCCTTTAAAATTATTGAAAGTAGAAGATTTTGAAATCATTGATGGAAGATATTTCCTTAAAAGTGGTGCTGCTTCAGTATTTAATGGGTTAATGAGCATGTGTTCCACATCAATGTGGCATTATTATGAATGTGAAGTTTCTACAGCCTCATTTGAAATTGAAAATGGTACTTTTAAATCAGTAACATTCGTAACAAAGCCTCAATCAAATGGATACTATGTTCCTTCTGATTTTTGCTATGATGCAACATTAGATATTTTATTCCCTGGTGAAATTACTGAGACACCAGTAACAGTAAAGACTCATAGAAGTGAACACGATATTTTGAAAAATGCATTAGATAATTTTCAAAGCAAAATCGCTGGTGGTAATTATACAGTTCATGTTGTTGATAAAGAAGATGGCGGTTCTTTCTATGGTGAATACGACGTTTATGCTACAGAAGACAACCTTTTAACATCTTTTAGACCAGCAATATATCCTTATGTAGAAGGTTTTGACAAACAAGAAGACGGATCTTTCCGTAAATATTATTTGTATCTTTATGATGAAACTTCATCAAGCGGAACTACTACACATTCAAGAGGCGATAAAGCTTACGTTACAGAAAAAAGTAAATATTATTCTATAAAGAGAAGCGATATTGAAATGACTTTCAGTGGATTTGCGCCTGAATTCTTTATCAAATCAGGTTCTTCATTTACAACATCTAATTCATTCATTATTGATCAAATTACTAGACTAGTTTGTCCATTTACTGAAAAATTGGATGAATACATGACCCCAAATAGACTTACATTCAACTTAGATGATTCGAATGAAATAGTTTCATGGGGATTTAAGATGTTTGATTATTATTCTGGATATGCAGATACATTCACATATACATTAAAAGATGTCGGAACAACAGTTATTCCAACCGTTGAGGAAATGCTTAAAGCAAATCAAGAAAGCGAGGATTAATTTATATGAAATTTAATAAAAAAATTATTCTCTCTTTAGCGGTTTTGTTTCCTTTGTTATCTGGATGCGATGGCCAAGAAAATAATACACTTTCAAACGCTTTAGATTATGCGAGAAATCATACTTTTGAAATATATGGTGATGTCTACACTGTTCAAGAAGCAGGTGGAGAATCAAGTGAAGTATTGCTCTATAAAATAAGTAATATTTTTGATACAAAGATTTTAGATAATAAAATCACCTATATTTATAATTATGGTGCTGAATCATATGAACAAGTAGATCAAAATGTTGTTTTTGCTAAAGATGATGGTTTTGCATATTACCGCACAATTAACCTTCAAAACGAAGTAGTGGATCTTGCTGTTACCGATGATGATAAAAATGTTGAATTTGATGGTAATTATACCGCTCCATTTGGTGATTTAAATTATTCAGATTTAATGTCAATTGATCGTGGCGATTTTACTCAATATATCGTAAAACCTCAAGTTTCAACAAATTTTTGCAAAAAGATTTTGATGCAAGATATCAAATGCAAGAAAGCTTATTTTACATTTGAAAACGGAAAATTTGATTATTTAGAAGTGACAACTCAATCAGGTAGTTCAATTGTAGCTGGGATTACAAATTATTATCGTTTTGAACTTCGATTTAAATGGGATGCTCATACTTCCATGCCTGAAGTTAAACCATATGAGCATTTTGCTTCTCATGATATTTTGAAATCTGCGTTATTTAATATTAATAGAAGTATTTCAAATCAAAATTTCACTGCTACTACAAAATTAAGCAATGGCAGTGCTTCAACTGAATTCCATTATTACGCAACTGAAAATAATGTTTATTCAGATTATGCCGATTCATCGAATTTAACTATCGGTGCAAGAAAAGATGGACAATATTGGTATCAATATACTGTAAAAGATGCTGGTAAAGAGACTCAAAAAATCACTCTTTATGATGAAGATCCATTTAATGGCGATTTAATTTTCCCACAATATACCAAACCAGCAGTTGAACTATTTGAACCTGATTCAACAGGAAAAGTATTTACTGCATACCCTGAATTTGCTCAAATATTGACTTATTATTTAGCGCCATTTACAGAATCAAGTACTTATGCTAGCAGTATTGAAAGTATCGCAATCAAACTTGATGACAAAAATGCATTTGAGTCACTTGTTGTATCATTTAGCGATTATTCATCATCTTATGTTGCAACTATTACTTATTCAGAATTTGGAACAACTGAAGTTCCTGTAATGTAATATTGGAGGTTTATAAAATTATGAAAAAGAAGATTTTTGGTCTTTTAATTGTATCGCTTTTGTCTTTGACTGGTTGTGATGAACATTCAAGTACTAGTTCATCATCGGTTTCTACTAGCATCAGTCAAAGCGAATTATTAAAACAAATTGAAAACAATATTTTAAACACAAAATTTAATGGTTATTCATTCAAAGATAAAACAAAGAAAATAACTAATGCTTCTGTTAAATTTTATAAAAATGAAGTCTTTTTAACAGGACATGCTGAATTTGAAGAAGAAGGTGATGTTGATTTTGTTACTTATAAAGCTTTGTTTGCGAATAAGTATTACGACATTGATTCTTATAGTGGAAAACACGCGCGCATTAAAGATATAGTTGAAGGCACTGTTACTTATGAAGAATCCAGTTATAAAATTACTTTAAGTGAAGCAAAAAAAGATTTTGATAGTGTTATTTACACGAAAGATTGGTTTGTTGGCGATCTTATGCCCTTTTTCGATGATGAAAACAAACCAACAGCAGTTGTTAAAGAAGCAAACAATAAACAAAACGTTTCATTAAATGCTTATGGTGGTGGAACAAAAACCATGAACGCTGAATTAACTTTCGATGAGAACAAAAATCTTCTTGGCGGTTCTATTAATATTACTGAGTGGGGAAAAGATAATTTTGACACTGAAACATTGCAACCTTTTGACAAAGATCAAGAACCTGTTTCTTCATCGAAAAAAGAAGCAACTCTTTTATTAGGTGAAATCACGGGCAATGATAGTGATGTGAGCATCGATTTAAC
>DNPJ01000135.1 GCA_003501485.1 Bacillota bacterium | reverse complement strand
AAATTTGATTAGTTCTATATTTTCAATTAGCAATAACAAACTATTATGCGAAATTGCATAATTTTTTTGTTATAATTATTTTACAGAAGAAAGGAAATAATTATGGATTCAAAATACAACAAGGATTTTGAATTAGGTTTTTCACCTCTCACAGTGTGTGAAGAAGCTTCAAGATGTTTATTATGTCTCGATGCTCCTTGTTCAAAAGCATGTCCGGCTGGAACTAATCCGGATAAATTTATACGCTCAGTAAGATTTAGAAATTTTAAAGGAGCCGCTGAAACGATTCGTGAAAATAACGCCCTCGGTGCTATATGTGCTCGCGTTTGCCCAACTGAAAAATATTGTCAAAAAGGTTGCTCAAGAAGTGGTATCGATCGTCCAATCGATATTGGTCGTATTCAAAGGTATGTTACTGATTATGAAGAATCTCTTAATATGGAAATTCTTAAAGCAGGAAAAGATAATGGGAAAGCTGTTGCTCTTGTTGGAAGTGGGCCAGCAAGTTTACAGGCTGCAGTTTCATTTAGGCAATTAGGCTATAAAGTCGATGTTTATGAAAAAGAAAATGTTTTAGGCGGTATGCTCCGTCTTATACCTGAATATAGACTTCCGAATCATATCGTTGATAAGGAAATTAAACGCATTGAAAATCTTGGTGTTAATTTCTTCTTAAATAAAGAAGTTGGGAAAGAAATTTCTTTAGATGAATTAAAAGAAAAATACGATGCA
Organism: Bacillota bacterium; assembly: GCA_003501485.1. Lineage (GTDB taxonomy): Bacteria > Bacillota_I > Bacilli_A > RFN20 > CAG-826 > Fiminaster. Next base: position 29,455 of record DNPJ01000135.1, on the reverse strand, counting down.
GTTGTATTGGCGGTTGGATATTCATATGGAAAAATGTTACCAATGTTTAAGGACAGTAGTATTGTGACAACCGCTGTTGATTTTTTAAGAGAAATAAAAGCTAAAAAAGGCGATGTAAAAATCGAAGATAACGTTCTAGTTATTGGTGGTGGAGACGTTGCGATGGATGTCGTTACAACATTAAAGTTATTAAACGTTGATCATGTGACTGATGTTGTATACGAAAAATTTGATGAATTTAAAGCGAGCAAAAAAGAACTTGAAGGTGCTCAAAAAATGGGCGTGACAATAATTGATGGTTATATGCCAATATCTATTGAAGATAACGTTGTAACATTTGCTCATAGAGAAATTAAATCTGAATTAAGAATCAAAACTAACAAAATAATCCTCGCAGTTGGGCAATATCCTGATGTTAATGGATTAGGAATTGAACTTGTTAAAAACGAGGTAAATACTGGACGAAATTATTTTACGAATGACCCAAAAGTTTTCGTTTGTGGTGACATCGCTCATTCTAGATTTGACAAAACCGTTGTTGGCGGAGTTAGAACAGGCAAAGAAGTAGCCTTATATGTCGATATGATTTTAGGGGGAAAATAAAATGATTAAAAAAGATTTATCTATAGATTTTCTTGGTGTGCATTTCGAAAACCCATTTTGTTTGTCTTCTTCACCAGTAGGTAATTGCTATGATATGTGCAAAAAAGCATATGAAACCGGCTGGGGAGGCGTTGTTTTTAAAACAATAGGTCCTAAATCATATTTTATTGACGAAGTATCTCCTCGATTCGACAAATTAAATAAGGAGAGCACGCCATTCATAGGCTTTAAAAATATGGAGCAAATCGCAGAGCACACATTAGAAGAGAATCTTCGCGATTTAAGAAAACTAAAAGACGAATTTCCAAATAAAGTATTAATTGCCTCGATTATGGGCAACGATGAACAAACTTGGGAAGACCTTGCAAGAATGGTTGAAGAAGCTGGAGCCGACATGATTGAAATGAATTTATCATGCCCTCAAATGACTTCTCACGCTATGGGGAGCGATGTTGGTACCAACGCTGAATTATGCAAAAAGTATTGTCAAGCAGTTAAACGCGGAAGCAAACTTCCGATGATGGCTAAAATGACTCCAAATATCACCGACATGGTTCCTGTTGCTATTGCATGTTTAGAAGGTGGAGCTGATGGAATTGCCGCAATTAATACAATTAAATCTATTTGCAATATTGATTTAGATAAAAAGATTGGTCTTCCTATTGTTGATGGAAAATCAGCAATTTCTGGTTATTCAGGAAAAGCGGTAAAACCTGTTGCGCTTCGTTTCTTGCAACAAATGCGTCAAGATCCAAGATTGAAAGATTTGCAAATTTCAGGTATTGGTGGTATCGAAACTTGGGAAGATGCTGCTGAATTTATTTTAGTTGGTGCATCAACACTTCAAGTTACTACCGCGATTATGCAATATGGATATCGAATTGTTGAAGATATGAAAAATGGTCTAATGCATTATATGCAAGAGCAAGGCGTAGATCATTTAAAGGATTTAGTTGGACTTGCAAACAAAAATATTATCCCTGCTGAAAATCTAAACCGTGATTATATAGTTAGACCAAAATTTGATTATGATAAGTGTGTAAAATGTGGACGTTGCTATATTTCTTGTTATGATGGTGGACATCAAGCTATTGAATGGAACGAAGAAGAACGAAAACCATCATGCAATGAAAATAAGTGTGTTGGATGTTTATTATGCGGACATGTTTGCCCAGTCAATGCAATCAGTGAAGGCAAGATAACAATTAAGCCTGGTCGCAAAACAAAAATCGAAGATATTAAGCTATAAATCATCTTCTTATTAGTGGTGCATGAAAATGTGCCACTTTTTTTGTTTTAAGATAGGTGGTATCATTAAAAACATGAAAAACAAAAAACAAATGGATTCTTTGACAAAGATGAAACTCATTATGAGCGTTGAATATTTAGCTATTGCTTTAGTGTTTCTAGTAGTAGCTATTCTTAAATTAACAGGCGTAATGAATTCGTCAGATGTCCGAGCTAAAATATTTAATTTTGTCACTTTAGCGGGTTCGGTTTGGATTATTGGTGACTTTATATGGGCAAGCGTTTCAAAAAAGAGAAAAGAAAAAGTAGATTATTTAGATAAGTCTTTAATGCTACCGTTAGGAATTTATCTATTTATCTATAACATGGTATCGATAATTATTTGGGACAATGCTCCTCAATGGTACAAATATGGCATGTCAGCTGCTTTTATTTATATTTTCTTAACTTATTCCTTCTTTGGTGTTTATCATTATTTCTTTCCAAACAAGTCATTAATTCTTGCTGTAGAAGAAGAAAAGAAAGAGCAAGAACTCGAAGCACAAAAAGCACTTGAACAACAAGAAAAAGATAAAGTTGAAAATGAATCAGAAAACAAAGAAAATTAGATTCTTTCCCAAGATTTAATATTTACTGATTTTATTCCAAAATTATAGCATTGACTTCCTTTATAAGGGAGTGCGTTAAGACGTATTTCAAAATAAGCAACTTCGGTTGCTTTTTCTGTCCAATAGAATTTTAGTTCTTTATTTTTTGAATTTGCATTTATACTGCCTTCTTCAAATGCATATTTATTTAAATAGTTTCCGTTTTTATCAAAGAAATATACGTGAAGTGGATCTTTGCCTTTTTCGGGAGTTTTTGAGTTATTGTTTACACTCGATATGCCAATCCTAATTTCTAGTTTTTCTCCAGTATGATTAAACATAGGACTTTGTAAGCCGACACCTTCTTTAGCGATTTTTACTCCACCAAGCTCATCGCTATAAAAATTAGGTGATGTTTTGTGGTTTGTTGGACCATCATCACAAGCATTCTTATAAATATATCTCCAATGTGTTGACATATCTGAAGTAAAATCATTGTTATACCATGAAGTATTATCAGCGGATAATGTGGTTTTTAAATTAATAGGATTCTCATAATTTTTAGGAAGATCCATTGCATAATAGCCACATTCTAAAAGAGTTCTTCCATCAAACCATTCATCATCTCTTTGAGTAGACGATGTTGAAGATGATGAACTACTTATATTAGAAGATGAAGAAGTGTTAGATGACGAGGTATTTGTTATATTTGTTGATGTGTCCTCGCTTATAGATGATGAACTGCTCGATGAAATAGTGCTTTTATTAGTAATATCTTCATTATTATTACAAGCAGTTAGTAAAGTTAATAAACTTAAGGTAATGATTAATTTCTTTTTCATAAAATTGATTATACTCTTTTTTCATAAAAAATATTTACGTTTTTTTTACTTGTGATTAAATTAAATTAGAACTTGATAAGGAGATAATTAATGAAAAGAAAATTTAGTTTTTCTAAGTTCACGCTTTTATGCGTGGCCCCCATGATCGTTGCCCTTGCATCTTGTGGCAACGAGATATCGAATAGTGATGTTCATACCCATTCTTTTAACGAAACTTATTCTCATGATGACGAATATCATTGGAAAGAATGCACTATTGAAGGATGCAGTGAAATTAGTGAAAAAGAAACTCACACATATGATGGAGATAATGATTCGGATTGCAATGTTTGTGGTTATGTAAGAGAAGGAAAAGAAAATAAAATAACTTTTACAATTGCTGAAAGAACATATAACAAAAAAGCACAAGAACTTAAATCAGGAACAGATTTTAATGTTGAATACGGAACGCCTGTAGTTTCTTATAAGAAAAAAGATGAAGCTGATGATAAATACACATCGACCGCTCCAATTAATGCTGGTTTATATACTGTTAAAGTTACCGTCGAAGGGAATGCATTATACAAAAAAGGTTTTGCAAAAACAGATTTTGAAATTAAACCTATTGAATTAACAAATTTAAGTTTTAATAAAGAATATGATAAAAGTAATCATATTGAAGTTACTCTTGATAGTTCCAATGGTGTTTTAGAGGGTGATAGTGTTTCGATTAATATTCGTTTAGATGATGAAACAGCGGGCAAAAAGTCAGTTGTTTCAGCAACATGTGACAACACAAATTACAACCTTTCTCTTTCAAGTATTGATTGTAGCATTACTAAAAAAGTCGTAACTCTTAAAGTCGGAAATGCATCCATATATGATGGGAATATTTACAAAGGAACTTCGCTTCCAAATCCAAAACTTGAAAATAGTGGCGTTCCATCTGGTACCTCACTAAAGACTTCTTATTTTAAATATGAAGCAAACAATACTTTAAAACAAATTTCTTTAAATGATGTTACAAAAGAAATTGGAAAATATCGCATAGAAATTCAAAACGAAGTTGAAGATAAAAACTATATTTATCAATTTGTTAAAGATTTCGAAGTTAAAGAAATTGAGTCGTTAAAAGTTACGGACGGAATTTCTCTCAGTAAAAATAGCACAAAAGATGTATTAATGGACTTAGGTAGTCAAAACAGAGTTTTCAAACTTGGATACAATGGAAAAATTAGTATTAAATTTTTCAAAAATGATAAAGTGTATGGTTGTTTGAATAGTGAAGTGAATAATCGTCTCGGCGATAGTTCTTTCTATGTTGGTGGTGATGGTGTTGTCTTAGCAAGAATCACTTCACAAGTAGGCTTCTCAGGAATAAATATTTTCGATGATGTGACATGGAAGGGCTCAAGTGAAAATTATTTGCAAACTTTTAGTTCGTCAAATACTCTTACTCCAACGACAGAAAATCCGTTTTCTGGTAAAGTTATTTGTGCATATTTTTCAATAGATGATAATGAAGGAGAAGGTTCCTATTATTTTGAATGGGACAGCAATGAAACAAAAACGACAGTATATGCTTCAATTGATAATGGCCAGTATATTTCCGTTATAAACGGAAGCATACACGAATTATATGATCAAGGTAGTTATGTCAATTTCTATATTGTTTCAGCGGAAGATAGTGCTTTTAATTTTAGAGTGAGAAAGAGTTCTTAATCTTATTTGAATAATTTGGAGGTGATTCGTTAGAATTGCCTCTTTTTTTGAGCAATTATGATTACTATTTTTAATAAAAATGATTACATGACAAAAAATAATTAGAGTGTTAATAATTAGATAAAATGTTCATATGAATAAGTTATTTAAAAAATTTTCTGTATTATTGTGTATGTTGCCTCTTATATCCTCATGCGGAAATAATAGTGAAACAACAAGCTTAAGTGAGAAGAATGAAGAAATGAATCTTATAAATTATATTGGCAGATATCAAATTGAAATTGTGAATGAAAAAGAAATTGCTACTTTTGCATATTCTTGTTCAGGTTTCGAAATCAGGATTGATGTGAAGAATAACGATTATCAATTTGGTATTAATTTATTTAATAAGCTCACGAATCAAAATTATCAATTTATTAATCTATATGTAGATGATGTATTAAATAGCAAAATTAAACTAACAAATAAATATGAAATCGTTAATATTAAAGATCTTGGTATTGGTAAACACACCATTCGAATTAATAAATTAAATGAAGTTCAGTTCTCTAAAATCGGTCTTGTTGGTTATGATTTGAAAAATGTTGAAATTATTAATATTGAAAAAAGCAAAAAACGAAAAATGGAAGTATATGGAGATTCTATTAGTTGTGGCTATGGAAATTTAGCTTCTTCGAATAAGGAATCATTTTCGATGGATACAGAAGATGCGATGCAAGCATATGGTCAGTTGTGTGCTGAAGAATTGGGATTTGATTGTAACACTATTTCTTATAGTGGGTTAGCAATGGCTTTGTCGCCATTTAACAATGACTATAATTTGTTAACAATTTATGATACATCTGATGGTGTTAGTAAATGGGATTTTGCTAATTATATTCCTGAATATGTGGTAATAAATATTGGAACAAATGATAACACTGCATTTAACTCTTCGCAAAGCAAAGATAAGCCGGCAAAATTAAAATTATTTAAAAACAATTATTTAGAATTAATGGAAAAATTAAAAAACGCATATAAAGAAGTAAAATTCGTATGCGTTTCTAATATGATGGTTAGCATATCTAAAGATTTAATTGACGGAATACTTGAATCAATTAATTCAATTAATGAAAAATATGGATCTTGTGCATATTATTATGCTTTTGATACCGATAATAAAGGAGCTGATGGACACCCTGGCTTATCCGCTCATAAGAACAATGCCGCCCTTTTAGCGGATTTTATAACTTCACTTGATGATTTTATCTAAACGAATATTTTTTATGGTATAATTTTGCCATGTTTAAAGAAAATTATTCCTTAATTGATTTTATAAATAAAACATTAGGTTTAAAGTTATTTTCTGATTCCAAAAATAGTTATGAAAAGCTTGAAGAAAATGGGCTTCATATTTCACTAAACCGCAATATAGATATGATAAAAGAAAATATACTTACACCTTTGTTTCTTAAAGACTTTTTAAAAGATAATTCTAAAAGAGAAAAAATTGAAAAATACTGTAAAATTACAATTAATAAAAACGGAAATATATCGGTAATTTGTTTGTCAGATTTACTTAAAGTGGCCGATATAAAAGATAAAGAAATTAATGCTAATGATTTAATTATTCCTTTAGAGTTGCTTTAATTTATTTTTAAATATCTAAGCTGTATAATTTAGTAAATATGAAAAGCCTAAAAAATTTATATAGAATCGGTCGAGGTCCGAGTTCATCTCACACCATGGGTCCTCAAAGAGCAGTTTCATATTTAAAAGAAAAATATAGAAATATACAAAGCGCAAAAATTATTTTATATGGTTCGTTATCGTTTACAGGAAAAGGCCATTTAATTGATAAAGCTATTTTGGATACTCTTTATCCAATTTCAACTAATATAGTTTTTGATTACAAAACTAAAGTTTCCTTCCCTAATACTTTTGATGTAATTTTAACTTTGTCAAACGGGGAAATTGTTAATAAAAGAGTTCTATCTTTAGGCGGTGGAGCTATTTCAATATCAGATGAAAAAGAAGAAATTGAAAATGATATATATCCCCAAAAAAACTTTAAAGAAATTATTCAATATTGCAAAAACAACAACTGTTCCATTCCTCAATATGTTGAACATTATGAAGAAAAAGATATATGGGATTATTTACTTAAAATATGGAAACAAATGTGCTTAACAATTGACAACGGACTAAAAAAAGATGGATTTTTACCTGGAAAATTAAATGTTGCAAGAAGAGCTTCAAGTTTTTTAAAACCATCAAATAGAAACGAAACAATGTTTGGAAAAGCAAATAGACTAATTGCTGCATATGCATTTTCCACGAATGAAGAAAACGCAAGCGGAGAGATTATAGTTACCGCTCCGACATGCGGAAGTTCAGGAACGCTTCCTTCAGTATTAAAATATCTTCAAGATAAATATTCATTTTCTGATGAGAAAATAATACAATCTTTAGCGGTTGCCGGAATTATAGGAAATGTTGTTAAACAAAATGCTTCGATTTCGGGTGCTGAGGCAGGATGTCAGGCTGAGATAGGAACAGCTTGTTCAATGGCTGCAGGAGCCGCTGCATATCTTATGGGATTTAATATAAATCAAATAGAATGTGCTGCTGAAGCCGCAATGGAGCATTCGCTCGGTCTTACATGTGACCCTGTTGGAGGATATGTTCAAATTCCGTGTATTGAAAGAAACGCAATCGCCGCTATAAAAGCTCTTGCAGCAACCAATCTAGCGGAATATGCTTTTATTTCACATCGTGTTAGTTTTGATACAATAGTAAATACGATGTATGAAACAGGTAAAGATTTAAATAAAAAATATCGCGAAACATCTAAAGGCGGTTTAGCGGTTGATTACATGAAAGCCTTAAAAAAAGAAAACAAAACTAAGTAGAAAGAAGGACATAATATATGATGGAAGTTAAACTATTTAATTCATTAACTAATAAAGTAGATGTTTTAAAGCCAATTAAAGAAGGTGAGGTTTCAATCTATTGTTGTGGACCTACAGTATATGGAGACGCTCACGTAGGTAATGTTCGACCTCCAGTTGTTTTTGATACATTAAGAAGATTTTTAGAATATATAGGTTATAACGTTAAATATGTATCTAATTTCACAGATGTTGATGACAAAATTATCAACAAAGCAATCAAAGAAAATGTAAGCGAATCAGTTATTACAGATAAGTACATAAAAGCGTATAAAGAAGTTTTGAAGGATTTACACGTTAAGGAACATTATAAAAATCCTAGAGTAACTGAATATATGGATCAAATTATCAAGTATATAGCTGACTTAGTTGATGCTGGTGCAGCCTATGTCATTGATGGAGACGTGTTTTTTAGAATTAGTTCTGTAAAAAACTATGGCGAATTGTCTAACATTAAAATGGATGATTTGGTTGTTGGGGCTAGAATTGATGAAAATTCAAAAAAGGAATCTCCACTAGATTTCGTGTTGTGGAAAAAAACAGACCAAGGCATTCAATGGGATTCGCCATGGGGAAAAGGAAGACCAGGATGGCATACAGAATGCTGTGTTATGATTAATTCAATTTTTAAAGGAATGATTGATATTCATGGTGGTGGCTTTGATTTAAAATTCCCTCATCACGAAAACGAAATAGCGCAAGCGAAAGCTCACGATCATAACAAGATTGCAAACATTTGGGTTCATAATGGTTTTGTTAATTTTGGTAATGAGAAAATGTCCAAATCACTAGGGAATGTAATTTTAGCTAAAGATGCAATCGCTAAATATGGAGGAAATCTCGTTCGACTCTTAATTCTTTCTACATATTATAGAGCTCCTGTAAGCTTCACTGATGAAACTATTGAATCTACAAAAAACGAATTATTAAAAATTGAAAAAACATATAATCAACTCGCTGTCAAAATACAACTACTTCATGGAAATTTATCCAAAAAAGATGTTGATATTCAAGAGTTCTTAGAAGCGCTTGCAAATGATTTTAATACATCAAATGCATTAACATGCTTATTTTCAAAAATCAAAGAAGCAAACCAATTGTTAAGAAAAAATCCAGTTGAACTAGAAGTGCTTGAAAATGTATTTGGACAGATTAATGCTATGTTATCAATTTTAGGTATTGTTCTTGAATATCCTATTTTAAATGAAGAACTTGAAAAAACTTATCAAGAATATTTAAAACTAAAAGCTGAAAAGAAATTTGAAGAGAGCGACAAACTTCGCGATGTATTAATCAAAGGAAAGATAATTTAATGAAAAATAGAAAAAATGAGACTAATTCCAAATGTGATATGCAAAACTATATCTACGGGAGGAATCCATTATACTCATATCTAAGTGGAAATCACATTTCTAAGGTGTATTTACAAAAAGGATTTTCTGATAGTAAAATTCTTGATGCTTTATCAAAAGCCCATCTTATTCCTAATTATGTTGATCAAGGAATATTAAATAAGATGACTAATAACGCCGTCCATCAAGGCGTTGTAGCGGAAGTTAAACCATTCAATTATTCTTCTATAGATGAAATCTTAAGTGCCTGTAAAAAGAAGCAAAACCCACTCATATTAATTTTAGATGAAGTGAGTGATCCACATAATTTTGGTGCAATTATTAGATCCTGCGATGCATTTGATGTTGATGGAATTATTATCAAAAGCAGAAACCAAGTTCCTGTTAATATGACCGTTAGCAAAGTATCTACTGGCGCAATTGATTTTGTTAAAATTGCAAAAGTAAATAACTTAGTAAATGCTATTTCAACTTTAAAAGACAATGGGTTTTGGATTTATGCTGCCGACGGAAGCGGCAAGGATGATTATTCCAAATTGAAATATGATGGCCCAATTGCTTTGATACTTGGTTCAGAAGGATTTGGCATTTCAAGACTCGTTTTAGAGAATTCCGATTTTGTTATTAAAATCCCAATGTATGGTCATGTGAATTCTTTAAATGTAAGCGTTGCGACAGGAATATTACTATCACGAATTAGAAATTAATCTAAATAATGCTCCCGTAAAATTTAAGGGGAGTTTATGGACAATAATTATAGTGATGAAGAACTTATTACATTAGCTAATTCTAGTGCAAAAAATAAGTTCTTTTATATTTTACTTTTTAGATATTTAAAGATTTACCCAATAATTGTTAATAGTGTAGCTTTGAAATTAAATTTGCATTGTAAAGATGTAGATGAATACTTGCTTACATTTTATTTGTCTTTTCAAAACGCATTAAAAACATTCAAAGAAGAAAAAGGAAAGTTCCGTTCATATTTTAGTTTAATAATGCAGAGAAATGTTACAAAAGAACTATTGAAAGGTCATTATTCGAGTGATGCCTTAGATCATTCTGTGAGCCTAAACGATTCATATAGCAACGGAATAGAAAAATTAGAATGTATAGAAAATAAAAATGAAATAACTCCTGAATATTATTACGAACAAAAAGAACAAACATTATCGTTAAGAAGTGATAATGATTTTGAAGAATTAAATTTGCAGCAAAAAGTAATTTCACTTAAGTGTTCTGGATACACCTATGAACAAATTGCAAAAGTTCTTAATATTTCATACTCAAAGGCTAGAAGGCTAGCAATTTCAAAAAATAGTATTAAATTCAAAAATATAAACGTAAAACTTTAGCCTATAATTTGAAAAAAATGACTATTTTTGCAATAATAATTAAGATTTAGGAGGATGTTATTTATGGCTGATTGTAATCATAAGTGTGACGATTGTTCTGTTGATAATTGTGGCGAAAGAACAATTGAAAAAATTAAACCTCATGTTTGTTCCCACATTAAACATACTTACGCAATTATAAGTGGAAAGGGAGGAGTTGGAAAATCTCTTGTTACATCTTTGTTAGCGTCATCATTAAATAAAAAAGGTTATAAGGTGGCTGTTATTGACGCCGATGTGACCGGTCCAAGTATTCCTCAGGCGTTTGGACTTAAAGGCGAACTTGCCGAAAGCGATGATACTGCTTTATATCCTGTTTTGAGCAAGAATGGCATTAAAATTATGTCCGCTAATTTACTTCTCGAAGACAAAGAAGCACCTATTATTTGGCGCGGACCAATTGTATCATCATTTGTCCAACAACTTTATACCGATGTCATTTATGGGGATATAGATTATATGTTAATTGATATGCCTCCAGGAACTGGTGATATTCCTCTTACTGTATTTCAAATGATAAAGATGGATGGAATAATTGTTGTATCATCCCCACAAGAACTCGTTTCAATGGTTGTTGCAAAATCATTAAATATGGCAAATATGATGAATATTCCTGTCGTTGGATTGGTTGAAAACATGGCGTATATAAAATGCCCAAATTGTGATGAAAAAATTACAGTATTTGGAGACGGAAATTTTGCTAAAGAAGCTAACAAACGCGGCTTAAATGTTTTAGCGGAAATTCCAATTGATCCTCTTCTTGCAAAAGACGTTGATAAGGGGACAATTGAAGATTACCAAACAAATGTAATGGATAATTTAATTAAAGTTTTAGAAGAAAGAAAATAGAAAAAGTATTTCTTGATTACTTTAAAAGCATCACATTATAGTGGTGCTTTTTTATGGAGGTTTTGATTATGAATGTTGAGAAAAAAGCCAAGTTTTACAAAGTTTTTAAGAGTGTTGGACTAGTCTTATTAGGGTGCTTTATTTTGGCTATGGCCGATGTTTTATTTATAATGCCTTGTAATATTGTTAATGGGGGCATTGATTCTTTAGGTATTATTGTTAATCATTTTTTCAAAAACGATTTAGGCTTTGATTTGTCAGACATTGTAATTGCTGGTTGTCAAATATTATTATGGGTTTTAGGTTTGATTTTTCTAGGTAAAAAGTTCTCTTTCTACACATTGCTAGGAACACTTGCTTTTCCTGCGTTTTACTCGCTTCTTTTAAGAATAAATTTTATTGACCTAATTAAGTTGTCAGAATTTTATGCAAGTCATACAGTTGATGGGCATCTAGATTTTGTGGTTGTTATTGTAGCTGGTATTTTTGGAGGTATTTTAAGTGGTGCCGGTGTTGCAATTACATATTTAGGTGACGGTTCTACTGGTGGAACAGATGTTTTAGCTTTTCTTATTGCAAAATATACATCAATCAAACAAGATTTGGGTGGATTGTTTCTTGATACAACAATGATTGTTATTGGCTTTATTTGTTTACAGAGTTGGGAACTTTTGTTGTCCGGTATTTTAAGCGCTATAGTAGCGGCAATAGTGATAAAGAAAATTTATGTTCAAAGTGATAATCCAGTTATTATGGATATCATATGTTCTAAACCAGAAGAGGTCTCAAGATTTATTCATGAAAAACTTGATCATGCAACGACATTAATTGAGATTGAAGGCGGCTATTCTGGAGAAAAAAGAATTTCTGTTCGTGCGATTGTTTATGGGTCTGAGGCTAAAGATGTGAGAGCTTTTGTATTTGCGATTGATCCTACTGCCTTTATTTCTTCTAGTGAAGCGAATAATGTTTCTGGCGAAGGCTTTGAACCTCTTCGATTTTCTCCTCGCTCATTGAAAAGGATTCTTCATCAGTATGGAATTAAAACAAGGGTCGATAAGAAAAACTCAAATGAAAGTAGAAAGTCTATTGACTAGATATTTTTTGGGGGTTATGATTACAAATAAAGATGGAGTTAAAAGTTAAATAATTATGAGAAAGAAAGTTATTTTAATTTGCCCTGAATGCTTGTCAAGAAATTACACAGCGAGCAAAAAAGAAGGAGACACAACTCGTCTTGAAATAAAAAAATATTGCCCTCGTTGCAACAAGATGACATTGCATAAGGAGAGCAAATAGGAGGTTACTTAAATGGGAGTAAAAAAATACACTAGTGAAGTAATTAAAGAAGGCAAACGCGTTCGTTGGCCTAAGAAGGAGAAATTTTTTCCTGTATTGATTTCTGTCATTATCATTTGTGCTTTTACAGCCTTAATTCTTTCTGTTGAAGACTGGGCTGCTGGAACACTTATTGGTCAATTAAAGGATTTGTTTTCTGGACTTAAAAGCGAAACATCGGAAACAACATCCGCAGCGATTAATATATTTAATTGGTTACATTTTTAGGAGTAGGTATTATGGCAAATTTAGCAGAAAAACATTGGTATATTGTTAACACATATTCGCAACACGAAAAGAAAGTTGCTGAAAATTTGAAAAGACGTATTGAAACACTTGGTCTACAAGATAAAATTTTCAATGTCGTTGTTGCTGAACAAGAAGTTCCAGTAATCGATAGATCAACAGGCCTTCCAAAACCTGGAAAAACAAAAATGAAAAACTTATATCCTGGTTATATTTTCGTCGAAATGATTATGGATGATAAGATTTGGTATTATGTTCGTAATACACCGGGTGTTACAGGTATTACAGGATCAGCTGGTGGTGGTCAAAAACCAACTCCTGTTTCACGTGAAGAAATCGAACCAGTTCTTAAACGTATGAACATGATTGATGATTCAATGTATCAACACTATAACATTGGTGATCGCGTTAAAGTTATCAGTGGACCTCTTGAAGGAACTGAAGGTAAAATTATCGCAATTGACCAAACAACTCATGTATTCAAGGTTGAAACATTGTTCTTTGGACGTGTTACTCCAGTCGATGTTGACTTCAGTGAAATTGAAAGAATCTAGTAAAAATTGCATCTCTAATTGAGATGCTTTTTTTGAGCGTATTTCTTGAATTAAAACTTATTGAATAATATTATTATTGAGATTTTGGAGGTATGACATGAAAAAGATTATTTACCACATATCTGGATTTGATTGCCCTAATTGCGCTGCGAAAGTAGAAAGATATCTTAATAAGGACGAACGCATTCAAGAAGCCACTATTGATTTTGCAAATGATAGACTTTACATAAATTATCTTGATAATCCATATACACTTGATGAATTAAAAGCAAAAATTAAAGAAGTGGAAAGTGATCCTTTAAGAATTGAAGAAGAAAACAAAGGTTCTAGACAAAAAGTAAAAATAATTACTAAAAAATTTGTGTTTAATTTATCACGAATTATATTAGCTTCAATTCTAACTATTATTGGTTTTTTGCTTGAACATTTTTTAGGAAGTAGTGATATTGTTTGGAACGCATATAATTGGGTAGCTAATTCTCTTTTCATCATATCAGCAATATTGATGCTTTATGATATCGTTTGGAAGCTTATTCAAAACATTATTCATTTAAGAAATCCTATCGATATGAATTTATTGTTAACAATATCTTCTGTTGGTGTTTTTGTTTTAGCGTTTTTAACCCATTTTAACGTCCTTGAAAGTTCATCGATTATGATTGAGATGCATGAAGGGGCAATGGTTGTAATTTTGTATCAAATTGGCGAGCTTATTGAAGCGATTGCTACAGGCAAATCCAAAGCCGCGATAAGCAAAGCTGTTGACTTAAGAGCCGATACCGCCAACTTAGTTTGTGACGACAAAATAGTTCAAGTAAAACCAGAAGAATTAAAAGTAGGGGATAAAATCATTGTTCGCATCGGCGAGATTATTCCTGCCGATGGTGAAATAATTGATGGGCAAGGTACTCTTGATATGTCTTCATTGACTGGTGAACCTATGCCTGTTGATGCCTTGATTGGAAATAATGCTATGAGCGGTTCTATTCTAAGAAGCGGTTCAATCACAATTCGCGTTAATAAAGTTTTTGCTGATTCTACAATTTCCAAGATTCTTGAACTAGTTCAATCGAGCGGTGAAAGAAAATCAAAAGCTGAAAAATTTATCGATAAATTCGCTAAAATTTATACTCCATCGGTTTTTGCCATCGGAATTTTATTTGCTGTAATTTACGGTTTTGTGACTAAACAATGGTCTGATGCATTGTTTACAGGTCTTGCAATTTTAGTTGTTTCATGTCCTTGTGCTATTGTAATTTCGGTTCCGTTAGCGTTTTTTGCTGGCATTGGTCTTGCAAGTAAAAGAGGCGTAGTTATAAAAGGCGCAAATTACTTAGATTCATTAAGCAAAATTGGCACATTATTTATTGATAAAACAGGTACATTAACATATGGAAATTTTGTTGTTAAACAAGTAGTCCCAAATGGAGTAAGTGAAGAAGAATTGATGAATAGTTTATTGGCTGCTGAATCTAGATCCAATCATCCAATTGCTAAGGCAATAACTCTTCATCAAAATGTGAGCGAACTTGCTCTTAGACAAGAAGATTATGAAGAAATTGCCGGACTTGGTACAAAGACAAACGATAATGGGCATATCATTTTAGCGGGCAATGTTGAATTGCTTCAAAAATATAATGTTAATGTGCAAGAAATAGATGCTGCTGGAACGGTTATTTATGTTGCAAAAGATGGAGAATTTATTGGTTATATTGTTCTTCAAGATGTTATAAGAGATAAAGCAAAACAACTCATTAAAAAACTCGATGAATTAGGAATAAAAACCATTCTACTTTCTGGCGATAAATTAGCTACAGTTAAATATGTTTCCGAACAAGTTGGAATTAAAGAATATCACGCTAAATTGTTACCTCAAGATAAAACAAAATATGTTGAAGAAGCAATAACAAACAAGAAAGATAAAAAATTGGTTGCTTTTGCTGGCGATGGGATTAATGACACACCTTCAATTATTCGCGCTGACATAGGTTTTGCAATGGGTGGTATCGGCTCTGATGTAGCGGTAGAAAATGCTGATGTTGTTATTATGCAAGACCATCCATTGAAGATTTATGACGCTATTAGAATTTCTAAGAAAACACGTTTTATTGCATGGTTTAATATCATATTCTCTTTGGTTGTTAAAGCGACGGTTATTGGCCTACTTATTGCCGGTGTTTTAGGTCAGCACGCTATGATGATTGCCATGCTAGCGGATACCGGTCTAACAGTGTTGATGACTCTTAACTCTTTGCTATTAATTTATCGAAAAATTAAGTAGTTAAAACATATATGTTTTACAATTAAATGGGTAGTTAAAGCCCATTTTTTTGTTGTATTGAAAATAATAATTTGATAAAATCAAATACGCATATTGCCTTGTGATGAGAGCGCATAGGCACGTGTGTAATATCGTCTTGTGGGAGGACAATCGATTTAGTCCAGTTACCACGAGCACGGACAAAATTCTAAAAATGAAGGAGGAAATGTCACGTGAGTAAAAGAATCGCAAAAGTTGTGAAAATGGAACTCCCTGGTGGCGAAGCTAAACCAGGACCAAAATTAGCATCAGCCGGTGTCATCATGCCAAAATTCTGCACAGACTTTAACGCAAAGACAGCTGATCGTCGTGGTGAAATCGTTCCTGTTATCATCACAGCTTATGAAGACAAGTCACACGACTTCGTAATCAAGACTTCTCCAGTTGCAGGCTTATTACTTAAAGCCGCTGGTATTAAGAAAGGTTCAGCTAACCCAAAAGTTATCGTTGGACACATCAGCAAAGCACAACTTAAAGAAATCGCTGAATACAAATTACCTGACTTAAATTGCGACAATGTTGAAGCAGCAATGAAAATTGTTGCCGGTTCAGCTCGTAATATGGGAATCACGATTGACGAGTAAGATTTATGAAACGTTCAAAAAATTATAGAAAAGTTGTTGAACTCGTTGACGCGAAAAAGGTTTATTCAATTGCAGAAGCATGTGAATTAGTCAAAAAGACATCAACAGTTAAGTTCGATGCAACAGTCAATGTATCATTCAATATGAACATCGACACAACAAAGGCCGACCAACAAATTAGAGGAACTCTCATTCTTCCACATGGAAATGGTAAGACCAAAAAGATTTGCGCCATTACATCAAAAGTAGAGGACGCAAAAGCAGCCGGAGCGGATTTTGCCGGAGGTAAGGAATTACTTGAAAAAATCCAAAAAGAAAATTGGTTTGATTTCGATATCATCGTCGCCACACCAGATATGATGGGTGAACTTGGTAAAATGGGTCGTCTTCTTGGTCCAAAAGGCTTGATGCCAAACCCAAAGACAGGCACAGTTACAATGGATATCGCCAAAGCAATTAAAGAAATCAAATTAGGTAAAGTTGAATATCGTTTAGATAAAGATGCCAATATGCACTTAGCTATCGGTCGTGTCAGCTTTAACACAAATGATCTCGTTGAGAATCTTGTGGCTCTCACTGGTACACTTGTAAAAGTTCGTCCAGCCGCAGTAAAAGGTTCTTACATTAAGACCGCAGTTGTTCACACAACAATGGGTCCAAGCATTCGCTTCGCATTTGAAGGAATGTAATTAACTCTCAGGAGCACAATATACCATAGACAGCAACGGCCACGGGGCTTAATCATGTTGCCCAGGTAATTATTCCCAAGTATATTGAGTTTCTCAAAACAATTTACAAAGGAGGTAGAACTATGAATCCAGTCACTCTCGAATCAAAGAAAGCGATTGTTAACCACATCACAAAATCAATCGAAGAATGTTCTTCAATGGTTGTTGTTGAATATCGTGGTCTTACAGTTGCTCAAATCAGTGAACTTCGAAAGGCTTTAAAAGCGGTTGATGCTACATTCAATGTCTACAAAAATACTCTTGTCCAAAAGGCAAGTGATAATCTTGGACATAAAGAATTAGATCAATACCTCACTGGCAGTAATGCATATGTCTTCTCCAGCGACACAACAGGAATGCCAAAAGTTCTTGCTAAATTTGCTAAGAAAAACGATAAACTCGTTCTCAAAGCAGGATTAGTAGAAGGCAAATTTGTTGATGGCAATGGTGTCAAAGAAGTTGCAAAACTACCAAACCGCGAAGGATTAATATCCATGTTCTTATCGTGCTTGCAAGCACCTATCCGCAGTTTCGCTTGCACAGTCAAAGCAGTAGCGGATAGCAAAAATTAATGCCTAATTAGGAGGAAAATATTATGGCAAAGTTAACAAAAGAAGAAATCATTGCTTCCTTAAAGGAAATGACTGTTCTTGAACTCAATGAACTCGTTAAAGCAGTTGAAGAAGAATTCGGTGTTACAGCCGCTGCCCCAGTTGCAGTAGCCGCTGCCCCAGCTGAAGAAGAAGTCAAAGCTGGACCAACCGAAGTTTCATTAGTCCTCAAAGCAGTTGGTGGTGCAAAAGTTGCAGTCATCAAAGCTGTTCAAGCCATCACAGGTTTAGGACTTATGGATGCTAAGAAATTAGTTGATACTGCACCATGCAATATCAAAGAACACATCTCACCAGTCGAAGCTGAAGAACACAAGAAAGCTCTTGTTGCAGCTGGTGCTGAAGTTGAAATTAAATAATCAACTTTTAAATTTATTTTCCAATGGCAAATTCACATTATTACATTAACGATACTTCTTTAGGTTCAAAGCCGAGAGAAATTTGTTATGTAATTAATAATCAAAAATTTACATTGGAATCAGACATTGGTGTCTTTTCCAAAAATGGGTTAGATAAAGGAACTGAGATTTTACTAAAAACTCTCATTCCTCTAACCCTTAAGGGAAAGATGCTTGACATAGGATGCGGAATAGGCCCAATAGGCTTAACTTTGGCTTATTTCTCTCCATCATTGAACGTAACTTGTTCAGATGTCAATACGCGCGCTCTTGCATTATGTAAGAAGAACGCACAAAAGCTCGCGTTAAGCCAACGAGTCACCTGCCTTCAAAGTGACATCTATGTAGAGATTGAAGGATTATATGATTCAATTGTGAGCAATCCGCCGATAAGGGCTGGTAAGAAAGTTACTTACGCCATTTACATCGGTGCGAAATCTCATTTAATTGATGGCGGTTCACTATATGTTGTCGTGCGAAAAGCACAAGGCGCATTATCCGTCAAAGCATATCTAGAAGAAATATTTTCTAATTGTGAAATATTAGCGAGAAGCAAAGGATATTACGTCCTGAAAGCAACAAAAGTGAATTAATGAAAAGGAGCCATTACATGAGCAATACTTACAAAAATTATCCATTATTACCAAATAATAGAATCAATTTTTCTAAAATTTCTGGTAATTTGGAATTACCTAACTTGGTAGAAATCCAAACAGATTCCTACCAATGGTTCCTTGAGAAAGGCATTGACGAAGTCATGAAAGAGGTCTTCCCAATCGCCAACTATAATGACAATGTCTTTGTCGAATATGTCTCAAGCGAATTAAAAGAACCTAAGCATAATTATTTAGATTGCAAAGCACACGGTTACACTTATCAAGCACAACTCTATGCTGTTTTAAGACTTAGAAATACTATTAATGGTGTTTTAAAAGATCATAGCGTCTTCATGGGAGATATCCCATTAATGACCAATAGTGGTACTTTTATTGTCAATGGTGCTGAACGTGTTATTGTTAGCCAAATTGTTCGTTCTCCAGGTGCATATATTAGCAAAACTCTTGATAAATCAGGTCGTTATGTTTTTAATGCTGATTTAATTCCAACAAGAGGATCCTGGTTAGAATTTGAAACCGATCAAAAAGGATTGATTAATGTCCGCATCGACCGTCAAAAGAAGATGCCAGTTACAATTCTTTTAAAAGCCCTTGGTTTAGATAATCAAAAACTTTTAGAAAAATTATTTGGCAATAATGAAATGCTTGAAAATACTATCGAAAAAGATGCAGAAACTGATTCACCTCAAAAAGCTTTAGTCACAATTTTCAAAAAGATTAAACCTGGTGAACCAATTACTGATGAAGGTATTAGCAATTTCTTAATCCAAAAATTCTTTGATCATCGTCGTTATGATATCGGTTCTGCTGGACGTTTCAAATGTCGTAATAAACTCGGCATTTATAATCGTTTAGCAGGTCGTTATCTTGCTGAAAATTTAGTCGATGAAAATGGCGAAATTCTTTATAAAAAAGGCGATTACCTTTCAAAAGAAGATGTTCAAAAATTAATGGACGCTGAAGTGTTTGAAAATGGAGCACATGAAAAAGTAATTAAAGCAAATCCTGCTTTAGTCGAATCTTTGATTCGTACAGCCCCAAAAGGTAAAGGCGATGAAAAGACTAAAAATGAACTCGCACAAACATTCTCAGGCAAAGTCAACATGATTAAAGTCTATGTTGATGACAAAATGGATAAGGTCGAAAACATCATTGGTACAGATTTAAATCTCACCATTGAATGGATGGCTTTCTCCGATATTATTGCTTTATTCTCATATTTAATGAATATCATGGCTGGGTTTGGTGATGTCGATGATATTGATAATTTAGGCAACCGTCGTATTAGATGTGTTGGTGAACTTGTTCAAAATCAATTCAGATTAGGTCTTTCTAAGATGGTTAAAACTGTCCAACAAAAGATGTCTATTACTGATCTTGATAGTGCAACAGTTCAATCACTTATCAACATTAAGCCATTAACAAGTTCAATTCGTGAATTCTTTGCCACCAACCAACTTTCACAAGTTATGGACCAAGTTAATCCTCTTTCAGAATTAACTAACAAGCGTCGTATTTCCGCTTTAGGTCATGGTGGTATTACCCGTGAACGTGCATCAATGGCTATTCGTGACGTTCACCCAACTCACTACGGTCGTATTTGTCCAATCGAAACTCCTGAAGGACAAAACATTGGACTTATTTCAAACTTAGCATCTTATGCTAAAGTAAATAAATATGGCTTTATCGAAACTCCTTATCGTATCGTTAAGAAAGATGAAAATGGTTCTCGTGTTACTGATGAAACCGAATATCTTTCCGCAGATATGGAAAAGGATCACTATATTGCTGAAGATAGCGTTCATTTAGATGAAAATGGATATATTATTGACAAAGAAGTCATCGCCCGTCACAACGGTGAAAACGTAGTCATTGATAGTTCTCTTATCGATTATATGGACGTTTCACCAAAACAAGTCGTCTCAATTGCTTCAGCTTGTATTCCATTCCTTGAAAATGACGATGCTAAACGTGCTCTTATGGGTGCTAACATGCAACGTCAAGCTCTCCCATTATTAAGACCAACTGCTCCATATGTTGGAACAGGTCTTGAATATAAGATTGCTAAGGATGCAGGCCTTGCAGTTGTTGCCGCAAGCGATGGTGTAGTCAAATATGTAGATAGCCAAGTCATTCGCGTAAAAGAAGGAAAATACGTGCGCGAATATAAATTACAAAAATTCGAAAGAAGTAACCAAGGCACTTGCATTAACCAAAAAGCCATTGTTAAAGTTGGCGATGAAGTTAAAAAAGGCCAAATTCTTGCCGATGGACCAGCAATGGAAAACGGTGATCTTGCATTAGGTCAAAACGTAACTGTTGCATTCATGACATGGGATGGTTATAACTACGAAGATGCTGTCATCATGTCCGAAAGACTTGTTAAAGATGACACTTATACTTCAATTCATATTGAAGAACATATTCTTGATTGTCGTGATACAAAGCTTGGACCTGAAGAAATTACACGCGATATTCCAAATGTCAAAGAATCCGCAAAAGCATTCTTAGACGCTAATGGTATTGTTACTATTGGTACTGAAGTTCGCGAAGGTGATATTCTTGTCGGAAAAGTAACACCAAAAGGTGAAAGCGAACAACAATCACCAGAAGAAAAACTACTCATGGCTATTTTTGCCGAAAAGACAAAAGACATGAAAGATTCTTCTCTTAAAGTTCCACATGGTGGCGCTGGTATTGTTCTTGATGTCAAGGTATTCTCACTCGAAAACGGTGATGAACTTCCACATGGTGTTAAGAAATCAGTCCACGTCTTTGTCGCTCAAAAACGTAAAATTTCTGAAGGTGACAAGATGTCTGGTCGTCATGGTAATAAAGGTGTTATTTCCCGTATTTTACCAGTCGAAGATATGCCATTCTTAGCTGATGGTACACCAGTTGATATCATGCTCAACCCACTAGGCGTTCCTTCACGTATGAATATTGGTCAAATTCTTGAAATGCACTTAGGCCTTGCTTGTAAAAAACTTGGGCTTAAAGTTGCAACTCCTGTTTTTGACGGAATTTCAAACGAAGAAATCTTTGATTTAATGAAACAAGCACAAATTGCACCAGATGGAAAAACTATCCTTTATGATGGTCGTACTGGTGAAAGATTTGACGAAAGAATTTCTGTCGGTGTTATGTATATGATTAAACTCGTACACATGGTCGATGATAAACTTCATGCTCGTTCTGTTGGACCATATAGCTTGGTTACACAACAACCACTTGGTGGTAAAGCCCAAAATGGTGGTCAAAGATTTGGTGAAATGGAAGTTTGGGCACTTGAAGCTTATGGTGCCGCTCACACATTGCAAGAAATTCTTACAATTAAATCTGATGATAGAGTTGGCCGCCGCAAAGCGTATGAATCTATCATTAAAGGTCTCGACATTCCTAAACCAAGTATTCCAGAAGCATTTAACGTTCTTATCAAAGAACTTAAAGGCCTTTGCCTTAATGTCGAACTTCTCGATGAAAACGGTACAATTATCGATACAAATGCAATTGCTACCGAAGCTCGTCAAGAAGAAAGAAAAATTAATACAGTCATTCGTAATCTCACCGGTGCTGGTAAGCACGATGATGATCTCGATTCTTCAAATGCCAGTATGTATGACATTGATGAAGAATTAACAATTAAATAAGGAGGTATTGATATATGTTTGATGTTAAAAATTTATCAGCAATCAAAGTTGGTCTTGCCTCTCCTGAAGAGATTCGTGCATGGTCACATGGTGAAGTTACAAAAGCTGAAACAATCAACTATCGTAGCCAAAAGCCAGAACCAGATGGTTTATTCTGTGAAAAAATCTTTGGTCCTAGCAAAGACTATGAATGTCACTGTGGAAAATACAAAAAAATAAAAGATGCTGGCCGCGTTTGTGAAAAATGTGGTGTTGAAGTCATCTCTAAAGATGCAAGACGTGAAAGAATGGGTCATATTGAACTCGTTTCTCCATGTACACATATTTGGTATTTAAAAGGAATACCAAGCCGCATTGGTTTATTGCTTGACGTTCCACCAAAACAAGTTGAAGAAGTGACTTATTTTATCGCTCACATTTGCCTTAATCCAGGAACAAGCAAAATCTTAAAATACCGTCAATTCTTAGATGAAAAGAATGCACGTGAAGTATTTAGAGATGTAATTAATTGCGAAATCATGGATGTTATCGCTGATGATAACGATAAAGAAAAAGCCAATTTATATCTTGAAAATATGGCCAATCAAGAAGAAGCATTTGACTTCTTATCTGTTTCAAAATTCATTAGCAAATATACACATGCTGAATTTGGAGAAGGTGCCGAAGCTATTAAACATTTACTTGCTGATCTTAGCAAATATCCTGAAGTTATTCCTGAAGGAGAAGAAAGACGCACATATCTTCAAATGGAACATGACAAGATTGTTCTTGAAATTGAAAAATCAACTGGCCAAAAACGCGCTAAAGCGGTTAAACGCCTTGAAGTTGTTGACGCATTTCTTCATTCACACAACAAACCTGAATGGATGGTCCTTGATGTTGTTCCTGTAATACCACCAGACCTTCGTCCAATGCTTCAACTCGATGGCGGACGTTTTGCTGCTTCTGACTTAAATGATCTTTATAGAAGAGTTATTACTCGTAATGCTCGTCTTAAAAAGATGATTGACTTAAATGCACCTAACGTTATCTTAATGAATGGTCGTCGTATGCTTCAAGAAGCCGTTGACGCTCTTATCGATAATGGTCGTCGTAATAAACCTGTTCAAGGCGCAAATGGACGCCCATTAAAATCATTAAGTTCTGGTTTAAAAGGCAAACAAGGTCGCTTTAGACAAAATCTTCTTGGAAAACGTGTTGATTACTCAGGTCGTTCAGTTATTGCTGTTGGACCAGACCTAAAGATGTATCAATGTGGACTTCCAAGAGAAATGGCAATTCAATTATTGCGTCCATACATCATTAATATTTTGATTAAACGAGGTATTGCTAGTGCTCACCAAACAGCTCAAAAGATTATTGATAATTATGAACCTGTAGTATTTGATATTGTTGAAGAAATCATTTCTGATCATCCAGTATTACTTAACCGTGCTCCTACTCTTCACCGTTTAGGTATTCAAGCATTCCAACCAAAACTTGTTGAAGGACGTGCAATTCGTCTTCACCCACTTGTTTGTGCTGGATTTAACGCTGACTTTGATGGTGACCAAATGGCGGTTCACCTACCGCTTTGCAAAGAAGCACAACAAGAAGCTCTTGAACTCATGCTTGCTTCAAATAATATTCTTGGACCAAAAGACGGAAAACCTATTGTTACTCCATCACAAGATATGGTTCTTGGAAATTATTATTTGACACTTGAAGAAACAAAAGAAGCTCTTCTTGCCCGTGCCGATAGACGTAAAGCAAAAGGTGATATTGAAGAATACGAATTATTTGAACTTTATGGAAACGCTGAAGGAAAAGTATTCCGCAATATCGATGAAGTAATTATGGCTTATCAAACAAAACAAGCCCATCTACACACACGTATTGCAATTCGTGCTTCAAGCTTAAATAAGACTGGTTTCACAGATGAAATGAATCATTCTTACTTATTAACAACTGTTGGTAAAGTTATCTTTAACTTAATTTTCCCATCAGATTTCCCATATTTGAATTCACCAGACAAACGCAATTTAAAAGGCGATTTACCTGAATTCTTCGTTCCATATGGAACAAATATTGTGGAAGAAATACATAACCGTCCTTTGATTGCTCCATTCAAGAAAAAAGACCTCGGTAATATTATTGACGAAGTCTATCATCGTTATGGAACTTCAAAGACATCCGCAGTCCTTGATAAAATGAAAGACCAAGGATTTAAATATTCTACAACTGCCGGATTTACAATTTCGTTTACCGATGTTCCTTTACTAAATGATAAAGATGAACTTATTAAAGGTGGCGATGAACAAGTCTTAAAACTCAATAAACTTTATGATAAAGGTCTTCTTACTGAAGAAGAACACCATAAAGAAGTATGTAATGTTTGGACTAATGTTCTTGATCAAGTTAAGAAAGATCTTACAACTCAATTTGATAAAGATAAACGTAATCCAATTTACATGATGAGTGATTCTGGCGCTCGTGGATCTATTTCTAACCTAACACAACTTTCCGGTATGCGTGGTTTGATGCAAAATCCTAAAGGCGAAACAATTGAACTTCCAATTAAATCATGTTTCCGCGAGGGTATGACTGTTGCTGAATACTTTATTGCTACTCACGGTGCCCGTAAGGGTGGTGCTGATACAGCTTTGAAGACTGCCGACTCAGGTTATTTAACACGTCGTCTTGTCGACGTTAGCCAAGATGTCATTGTTCGCGAAGAAGATTGCCATACCGACCACGGTTTCGTGGTTCGCGCAATTAAAGACGATGTAAAAAATATTATCGTTGTACCATTATATGATCGCTTAGTTGGAAGATTTGCTCTTCGCGATATCATAAATCCTAATACAGGAGAAGTTATCGTTCACGGAAATGCATTAATCGATGAAAAACTTGCAAAAGATATCGTTGATGCAGGCATTGAAGAAGTGGAAATCCGTTCCTTATTTGGATGTCAAACAAAGAATGGTGTTTGCGTACATTGTTATGGCCGTAACCTTGCTACTGGTGAAATCGTTAAAGTTGGTGAAGCAGTTGGCATTATGGCTGCTCAATCCATCGGTGAACCAGGTACACAATTAACAATGCGTACATTTAACTCAGGTGGTGTTGCTGGTAGTGATATTACAAGTGGTCTTCCACGTGTTCAAGAACTTGTTGAGGCACGTAATCCAAAAGGTGAGGCTCTCATTTCTGAAATCGATGGCGAAGTTATTTCTGTTGCTGAAAATAATGGAAAATACACTTTCACAGTTTCAAATGAACAAGAACCTAAGCCAAAGGAATTCGTTTCCTCCTTCGGCGCTCGTCCATGTGTTAAAGAAGGCGACTTTGTTAAAGCTGGTTCAAAATTAACTGAAGGTGCTATTTCACCTAAGAAACTTCTTGAAGTTAGCTCAAAACTCGATGTTGAGAATTATGTTCTTTCTGAAATTCAAAAAGTTTATCGTGAACAATCAATTTCTATTTCCGATAAGCACATTGAAGTTATCGTTAAACAAATGCTTAAGAAAGTTGTTATTACTGATTCAGGTGATACAACATTATCTCCAGGCACAAAAGTCGATATCGAAGAATTTACAGCTCAAAACGAAGATGCAATCTTCAATGGTAAAAAACCAGCTGTTGGACATCAACTTATTCTCGGTATCACAAAAGCCGCTCTTGAAACAAAATCATTCTTGTCAGCTGCAAGCTTCCAAGAAACAACAAGAGTTCTCACAGATGCTGCAATTAAAGAAAAAGTTGATCCTCTCCATGGCTTAAAGGAAAATGTTATTACTGGTAAGTTAATTCCTGCTGGTGATGGCTTGTTCACTGAAGAGCAAGAATACGAACATGTCAAAGACTTTACAGTTGCTGGCAAAATGAAACAAGTTAAACAACAATACATTGAAGCTCACGATAGAGCAGATGAAA
Organism: Bacillota bacterium; assembly: GCA_003501485.1. Lineage (GTDB taxonomy): Bacteria > Bacillota_I > Bacilli_A > RFN20 > CAG-826 > Fiminaster. The sequence goes on along the minus strand of DNPJ01000135.1, from coordinate 2,991 downwards.
TTGAATAATTTGTGAAATATATTAAGTACCATTCATCGTTGGATGGTACTTTTTTGTATTGTTATATTTTACGAACAATGATAAAATACACAAAGCAAAAAAAGGAGGCTAATAAAATGAATATAAAAAAATTATTAAAATCATTAGTTTTATTACCAATAATTACGATGGTATCGAGCTGTGAAAGCAATACTCCTTCTCCTGAAAATCAAAGAAAATTTCATGATCTTGATGAAACTATTACAATGAGAGATGTTATTAAGAAAGGTGAAAAGCAAGGATATCCAGCACCTTCAACAGGTGATACACGGGTATTCGTTGTTCCTGTAGAATTCACAGATTATCCTGCTGAAGAAGTTGGTAAATATTACAATTCTGAAACAAAGGATAGCAAGGCATATCGCCACGATGATTCGACTGCAACTGGGCGTGGCGCAGATAATGCATTAGAAGATATTAGAAAAGTGTTTTTTGGTGAACCAGAGGAAACAATGTGGCATTCACTTTCTTCTTATTACAAGTCTGCAAGTTATGGAAAATTAAATTTTAATGGTATTGTTGCACCATGGTTTCAAGCATATACAAATGCATTTACGATGAATCCTGTGAGCGCAAAAGAATTTGGTCAAAGTTCGACTGCAGCCCAACTCGCTCAAAACATCTTGTCTTATTACAGTGATAATACTATGAAGAAGTTTGCTATTTTCAAAGATGAAAACGGCAATCAAATGTTCAAAAGCGGTGAAGAATTTTTGCAATATTTTGATTCAGATAAAGATGGATGCTTTGATGTAATCGAAATGGTTTATAGCGCCCCATATTATGCAACATATAAAGACGAAAATGGCCAAGACGTTGCTATTGACAATGAAATTTTCTGGGCTTACTGTGGTGGCACAACTACTGAAGGCGATGTTAAAAAACCACGTCTTTCAAAATGGAATTTCCAATCGTATTACACTTGTTTTGAAGGCGGCGTATTTGATAATGGTAAGTGGCGTCCATGGACATGTGAAGAAATTTCTTCCGGAACTGCCAAAGTAGATGGACATACAATCATTCATGAAACCGGACACGCGTTAGGATTAACTGATTATTACAATTATGACTATGACAATAAAGTCAACCCAATTGCAAGCGTTGATATGATGGCTTATAACGTTGGCGATCATAACTCTTATTCTAAATCATTATTAGGTTGGACAAATCCTGTTGTTGTAACTGGACCTACAACCGTTACAGTTAATTCATTTACAAGAACTGGTGACTGCATCATGGTTCCATATCGCGGATATTTTAAAGATAATGATAAAGGCAATACTTTCTTTAGCGAATATCTAGCTATTGAATATTACACTCCAGAAGGTGTGAATACGCTTGATAGTCAACAAGCATATGCTGGATCTTATCCAATTTGTCCAACTAAACCTGGCATCAAGGTATATCATGTTGATTCAAGACTTGGTATTTATGATTATTCAAGTAGTTCAACTGGTGAATCAAATAAAGGAAAATTCCTTGGTTATACAAATGCGATTCTTAACACAACATCATCTCAAATCATAAAAACTGGTAACGAAAATACTGGTTCAAGAACTGTTAAAAATGAAGATGGTACATATAACTGGTTAATTGAATATATATCACAAACTGGAAAAACTGTTCTTCAAGTTAAAGATGATAATATGTTCCATGAAGGCGATTCCTTTGGCTATGATACATATAAAGATTATGAATTTAATTCGGGTAATAAATTCGGATTTAAGTTCACAATTGATAGCATCACTGAAGATTCCGCTACACTAACATTCTTATATGCCTAATCAAATAGCTACCTACTAACAAAGTGGGTAGCTTTTTTATATATAGTAAATATTAATATTTTGTTTGACACTTTTTTATATATTGATATAATTTATTTCAGTTGCGCATGGCCCTAGAGGTCTTATTATTTACGGATAATAAAGACACACCGGGTAATGTGTGCATAATAGTATTCATTGAAAGGAGGACAATCAATGCCAACTATTAACCAACTAGTTAAAAACGGTCGTTCTCGTGCTGTTAAAAAATCAAAAACTCCTGCTCTTGGAAAAAGATGGAATTCTCTAAGAAGCCGTGAGACTGATCAACCTTCAGCTCAAAAAAGAGGCGTTTGCACTCGTGTCGGAACAATGACACCTAAGAAACCAAACTCCGCTCTTCGTAAATACGCTCGTGTTCGTTTATCAAACGGATATGAAGTTACGGCCTATATCGGTGGTGAAGGACACAACTTGCAAGAACACTCCACAGTTATTATTCGTGGTGGACGTGTTAAAGATTTACCAGGTGTTCGTTACCATATCGTTCGCGGTACACTTGACTGTGCAGGTATTGAAAAAAGACGTCAAGGACGTTCTTTATACGGTACTAAAAAACCAAAAGCCGCAAAATAATTTAGAAAGGAGAATTTAATATGCCACGTAAAGGATGTGTTGCAAAACGTGAAGTATTGCCTGATCCAATGTACCAAAGTAAATTGGTCACACGTTTGATTAACCGCATTATGATTGATGGTAAAAGAGGAACTGCTCAAACTATTCTTTATAATGCCTTCAAGAAAATTGAAAAGACAACAGGCAAACCAGCAATGGACGTCTTTGCAACTGCTATAAAAAATATTATGCCAGAAGTCGAACTCAAAGTTCGTCGTATTGGTTCCGCTAACTATCAAGTCCCAGTTGAAGTTACATCTGAAAGAAAAGTTACACTTGGACTTCGTTGGTTAGTTACATATGCTCGCCTTAGAAACGAAAAATCAATGGAAGAAAAGCTTGCTGCTGAAATCATTGATGCTGCAAACGGAACAGGCGCATCTGTTAAAAAAAGAGAGGATACGCACAAAATGGCAGAAGCCAACAAAGCGTATGCTCATTATCGCTGGTAGGAGTTTGTATTTATGTCACGTGAATATGATTTAGCTCATACCAGAAATATCGGTATCATGGC
>DNPJ01000096.1:14145-19818 GCA_003501485.1 Bacillota bacterium | reverse complement strand
AAGAAAAAATTATTCACTTTTTTCATTATTTTTTACTAATATTAGTTTTATATTTAAGAAAAAGAATGAATGCACTATAATTTTACTATGATTATTTTAGTTGGTGCGTCAGCAAGTGGAAAAACCGCTACTGCGCTTAAGCTTGCTTCAAAATTTAATTTATCAAAAGCAGTTACATCTACAACAAGACAAAAACGTATTGGAGAATGTGATGGCGTTGATTACTTTTTCATTAGTAAAGAAGAATTTTTGAAAAGAAAAGAAAATAATGAATTTGTCGAAACAACTATATATAACAATAATTATTATGGTTGTGGAATAAATCAAGTTGCCGACGATAAAATCATTGTTTTAGACCCTAATGGTCTTCATGCATTTTTGAAATTAAAAAATAGACACGTTGTATCTTTTTTAATACTTTGTGATGAAAAAAAACGAAAAGAAAGAATGTATTCTCGCGGCGATAAAGAAGAAAAGATCGTTGAAAGACTCAGAAATGATGTTAATGATTTCGATAACAAAAAAATCGGAAAAACCGATTTTGTTGTTGATACATCAAATTTATCAATCGAAGAAACGGCTGATAAAATATATGAATTATATATAGATAAAATTAAATCTAATTAAATTATAAAAAATAATATAGAAGAACAAATAATGTTATTAAAATTGCCAAAATAGCAAGTCCAACGATAATAAATATAACAATATACTTATCAGTTTTGTTTTGCATTGAAAACTTTGGTTCTTTTTCTGGTCTTTTTTGTAATTCTTTTTTTGGGCCGTAATTAAACATAAAAATTAAAAGGACTGCAACCGCAGTCCATAAGATTTATTTGCTGCTTGAATCAATTATATCTTGTATATAATCGCGCTTAACGATGTCTTTTTGTACCAAATTATCTTTGGCCATTGCATCAGCAATTAACGCTTTAGCGCGTCTTAAACTCAAGCCTGATTTAACTTTAAATACTAAAGGAATTTCTTTATAAATACCTTTATGTGAAACATCAGCGATAGGAAGAGTAGTATTTTCATAATCTTTTGGATCAAGAGCAAAATACAATTTTAAGCTCTTTCCAGCAATAGTCATTTTAACGTATGTTTTTGTGTGAAGTCTGAATGTATCACCTGAGTTAGAAACACGTGATTTCACTCCATAAGACATTATTTCGGCTTTGAGTTCATTAAAATTATTTCTCATTTCTGGGTCCATTGTTTTGATACGTGTTTCAAAAGGAATACGAATGATTTTTGGTTTGTCATTTGTCGATACTTCTTCATCTGCATCTACGTTTTCAACATTGTCATTCGCGTTCTCGGCAATAATTTCTTTAGGTGAATATCCTTTTTCTAATTCTTCACGAACTATACGGCGAACTTCTTCTTCATTACATAATTTTGCCTTTTGAATTTCATCGCGTATAATAGCTCGCAAATCTTCACTTGATAATCCCGCTAAAGAAGAAGGCACAGGTTTTTCTTCTTTAACAACATTATTATCTTCGTTTGAAGCAGAACTTAATATCTTGGCTAATTCTTCATTTGAAGTAATTTCTTCGTTGCTATAAACATCATCCTTAGAATCACCTTCAGAGAGTTCTTGCTTGACATATTTTGGTTGAGCAAGAACAAAAATAAACTCTAACAATGAAATGCATAGTGCAAAAGCACATAAAGAAAGGGAAAGAACCATTCCAATGAAAATCAATGGAACTTTACTTATATAATCATTATTTAAAATATATTCAAAATACGTTTTACCAGCCAAATCAAAAGATGCATCAATTCCATCTACTGAAAAGAAATAAATCATAGCCACAAAATAAATCAATGCAAGCATTAAAAAGCCGACAATTGAAGAAGCTATATTTTCTTTTTGTTTCTTAACACTTGGAACAATAATCCAAACAATGCCAATTAATACAAAAACCGCTAGAGTTATTACACCGATTAATTTTGGCAAAACTATTGTTGAATTTGTAAAATCAAACATTTTTGGAAAATCTTGCAAACATGTACTCATTAAAACAACAAAATTTACGCCTTGGCCTAACAAACTTGTTATTAGTGTCGTTGCCATTGTAACAGCTAATCCAAGAATTGCAAAAATGATAGAGAGAATCATTAATACCTTAATAGACTTTTTCATTTTCATAAAAAACACCTCTTTTCATTAATTATTCTAGACTAATAATTTAAAAAATAAATATTTTTTTAAAAAATTATTCGTATTTTGCAACGATTTTTTTTATTTAATAATAAATTTTACTTTTGAAAGGACTTTCTTAATATCAAAAACCTGTCCTTTATACATCTCACCATCCAAGCAATATTGTTGGTGTCGTTGAGAAATTTTAATGGTTTCGTTTTCAATAATTGCGTTTTTCTTATCGAAAAAATAGTGCAAAAGCCCGTTAAAAATACCAGGACTTGTAATATAGCATTTTAGAAAAGAATCATTTTTAAAGTTTTTATTTATATTGAAACCCCCAACATGTGTCCCGTTTAATATCATAATGAAAGGAGATTTGTAATTAATATTATTTAGGCAAAAATCAAACATTCTTTTTTTAAAAATTTCCTTAAAAGCAAGAGCATAATAACTTAATTTGCCAAAAGCTTTTTTACTTTTTCTTGAAGTTAAATACGATATATTAGAATATGTTCCTGACGCAAATAAATACAAAAAATAGTCATTATTACATTTCCCTATATTTAAATAATCACAATGCTTGTTCATAATTATTTTTAATGCGCTTTTAAATGAATCTATTCCATACCCTTTCATACAATCACTCATAGTTCCAGTTGGAATATATCCGATGGTGGGAAAAGTGACATTCTCTGTTTTCATCATTAAATTAACAATTCTATGCATTGTGCCATCTCCACCACAAACAACTAAAAAGTCGTACTCTTTTTTTATAATCGTTAAAACTTTCTCATCACTATTAAAAGAGTAAACATCCACTAGAAACATTTTTGAAAGAATCCTTTTTGCTTTCAAAACTTTATTTATAATATTGCTTTTCCCTGATTGAAAATTAAATATTAAAGCAACCTTTTCCATATAAATAATTATTAAACATACACAAAAACAAATAAATAGTAGTTATGTAAAAAATTAATAGAGGATATTAATTGGTATTAAAAACTAATTTTCCTTTTTCGTTTTATTTAGCATTGATGCGTGTATGAATTTATCGAATAAAGGATTTGGCTTTAATGGGCGTGAAGTAAATTCGGGATGGAATTGACTTGCTATAAAAAACGGATGATTTTTTAATTCAACAATTTCTACCAAACCAGTTTGAGGGTTTATACCAGAAAACACCATATCGCTTGAAGAAAAATAATCTTTGCATTCTAAATTAAACTCATATCTATGACGATGTCTTTCTCTTATTAGATCTTTTTTATAACATGAAAAAGCAAGTGAATCATCAAGCAGTTTGCAATCAAAACTTCCTAATCTTAATGTTCCGCCCATATCTATACCATCGTATTGATTGTGCAAAATATCAATAACAGGATATTCACATTTTGGTTCAAATTCAGTTGAGTTAGAATCTTTCATGCCTAATACGTTTTGTGCATATTCAATAACCGCAAGTTGCATTCCTAAACAAATTCCTAAAAACGGTATCTTATTTTCTCTAGCATATTTGATAGCTAAAATTTTTCCTTCGATTCCTCTTTTCCCAAAGCCTCCAGGAACTAAAATACCATCGCAATTGCAAAGAAGTGATTCAACATTACTTTCATTTATTTCAGTTGATTTAATCCAATCAATATCAATATTCAGATCGTTAGCGTATCCAGCTGCTTTTAATGCTTGATAAACTGATAAATATGCATCTTTCAATTCAACATACTTACCAACAAGTGCAATTTTCACACTATTTTTAAGAGATTTAATCTTTTTAATTAATTGTTTAAAATCACTTAAATCAGGCTCCATAGCACTTAAATTAAAGTGTTTTAAGACATAGTCATCAATACCTTGCTTATGAAGATCAATTGGCAAATCAAAAATGCACGAACAATCATCAGCTTCAAACACACCTTCTAGTGGAACATTACAAAATAAAGACACCTTTTCTTTTGTGTGTTTATCTAATTTCACTTCACTTCTTAATATGATGGCGTCAGGTTGAATGCCTAGTCCTGTCAACTCTTTAACTGAATGCTGAGTTGGTTTAGTTTTCGTTTCTTCACTTGTTTTTAGATATGGAACCAATGTGTTGTGGATAAACATTGTATTAGAATAACCAAATTCTAATCTAGCTTGTCTAATAGCTTCCAAAAATGGTAGTGATTCAATATCTCCAACAGTTCCGCCGATTTCTGTAATAACAACATCTGCACTTGATGCTTTTGCAGCATCAAGTAATCTTTTTTTGATTTCATTTGTTATATGAGGGATAACTTGTATTGTCGCACCCAAATACCCACCTTTTCTTTCTCTAGAAATAACTGTTGAATAGATTTTCCCTGATGTTATTGATGATTCTTTTGTAAGGTTTTCATCAAGCCATCGCTCGTAATGGCCAATATCAAGATCGGCTTCTGCACCATCATCGGTGACAAAAACTTCACCATGTTGATAAGGCGACATTGTTCCTGGATCAACATTAAGATATGGATCAAATTTTTGCATGAAGACTTTGAATCCTCTTTTTTTCAAAAGTAGACCAATACTAGATGCTGATATTCCTTTTCCTAGGCTTGATACAACTCCACCAGTAACAAATATAAACTTACAACTCATATGCTTCTCCCTAAAACACAAAAATATTTTAAGATAGGATATATAAATAAGCAAAATCAAATTTATTTTTTTAATTTTTAAATTAACTTTTCGAAAATCATACAAAAAAATATTTGTTTTTCCAACTCATTTTATGAATGATTTAATAATTAAAATAGTTCTAAAAATTAATGCTTTAGAACAAACATTAAATATCTTAAATCAAAAAAATCAAACAAAAACCCCAGTCCATCTAAACATAATTAAGTAAGATGCTGGGGAATATTTTGATCAGTTGGTGACCCTAAAGGGATTCGAACCCTTGAATGTATCCTTGAGAGGGACATGAGTTAAGCCGCTTCTCCATAGGGCCATGAGAATATTTAAGCAATATTAACCTAAATATTCAATAGCTAGTTTAATTCTATTATTAACTTCTTCTTTTCCTAAAATTTGAAGAACTGAATGCAAATTTGGCGAATTCTTAGCGCCAACAAGAGCTATTCGAATCATTTCTGCAACATCACCAACATGTCCTAAGTACATATCTTTGTTTTGCTTATAAATTTTATTAGATTCCGCAAAATTATGACGTTTTCCAAGCTCTTTAACACTATTAAACCATAAGTCGTTTGGAAGAGAATAATCGTTAGATTCCATAAAATCGTTTAGAATATCTTTTATGACCTTTTTATCCATGTTTTCGTTAAATGGATAACCATCTTTGACGATATCAAGATATCTATCTTTAAAGAAGAAACCAATAATCGGATAAACTTCTTTATAGCAAACAAAATCTTTGCGGGCTTTTTCTCCACCGCGTTCAATATTCAATATTTTTGTAACATATTCTTCGTTACTAACAATATGTTCATACAAAGTTTTATCATATTCTTTTGACCATTCAACGAGACGATGAT
>DNPJ01000096.1:0-14032 GCA_003501485.1 Bacillota bacterium | reverse complement strand
TCAAACAAGACGCCATCAAGAGACATTTTATCGAAAGAGAATTTAAATTCATCAATATCAAATGAATGATTAATTGTAGTCCATTCTTCAAAATTTGAATTAGCAATAGACATCAAATATGCTTTTAAAGATTCTTTAGGGAATCCTTCTTCAATAAAATGAGCAACGCTAGCTTCAGGGTCTTTACGCTTTGATAATTTACGACGATTTCCGTTATCAAGTTTCATAATAACAGGAAGATGAGCATAATTTGGCAATGGGAAATTCAGTGCTTTAAATAATTCAAGATGAATTGGTACGCTAGCAATCCATTCTTCACCACGTAAAACAGTTGTTGTTCTCATAAAATGATCATCAACAGCGTGTGCAAAATGATATGTTGGAAGTCCGTCAGATTTCATAATAACAACATCTAAATCATTTTGAGCAATTGAAATATCACCACGAATTAAATCATGAAATGTAACTTTATCATTATGATTTCCAAGGGAACGAAAACGAATGACATATTTTTCGCCTGCTTTAATGCGATTAAGTGCTTCCTCTGGTGAAATATTTCTACACATTGCATATTCCCCATAATATCCAGGAACAACTTTCATTGCTTCTTGAACAGCACGAATCTCTTCGATTTGTTCATGAGAACAGAAGCAAGGATAAGCCCTTCCTTGTTCCATCAAATATTTAATGCAAACGCGATATATGTGAGCGCGTTTAGATTGAACATAAGGACCGTATATTCCTTTTTCGCTATTTCCAAGATATCCTTCATCTGGAATAACTCCAAAGTGCTCAAGTTGTGTAATAAGTTGTTCACCACTACCTTCGATTTCGCGTTTTGTATCAGTATCCTCTAATCGGATATAGAAAACGCCATTCGTGTCATGCGCTACTTTGCAGGCAACAAGTGAGGTAAAAAGTGAACCTAAATGCAAGAAGCCTGTTGGCGATGGTGCAAAACGAGTTACCTCTGCATTTAACGGGAGTGTTCTTTGTGGAAATCTTTTTTCAAGATCTTCAATTGTTTCATTCACATCTTGGAAGATGTAATTAGCTAAGTCTTTGTACGTAATCATAATTTTTATTTTCTTTAATATTTGTCTTGAAACATTATACTACTTTCTTTATAATAATAAACGCTGAAGTTATGCAGATGTAGTTCAGTGGTAGAACACTACCTTGCCAAGGTAGTTATGCGGGTTCGATTCCCGTCATCTGCTCCATTAGTTATTTATCCCTGATGACAGGGATTTTTTTATGTTTATTTTTTTCTATTAAGATTTAATTTATTTATGTCTTTGACAGCATATTTTAAATTTATTTCATTTAACAAAGCAACATCTCTATTTTCAATATTGGAAACCAAATTTTCTAAATCTTTAATTTTAGTAACAAAATTGTTGTCGCTATCATTATTTTGTGAAACAATAACGCAATCATTATTAATGAGAATAATTGAAATAAATAACGACTTGTCTAAACCAGTTAATTGGCAGAATTTATTTATCCTTTTATCATTATCATTCATTGGATTCTTCACATATTTTTGTTTCGGCTTTTTGCTATTTCCGTAATAAAAAATCCAACTTGCATCCTTATTATTTAATGATAACCCTCCATCAAAATAATAATCTTTTATAAGATATACATATTTGTCTCCAAATAATAAATGATCAATATGGAGAAATTGGTCATCATCCGCTTTAATTTTAATATTGTTGATTAAATAATAATCTTTTTTATAAGCGAGTTTATAGACCTTTTTCCCGTATATAAACAAGAATCTTTTTTTATAAATGGCTTTTTTAATCAAAGGACAAAACGAAAATAATAATATCGAAATTATTAATAATACGCTTAGACAAATTATTAAAGCCATTGCAATAAATTAAGCGAATTTCTCAGCAGTTTCAATCGCAGCTTCGACCATATTGCGAAGCCCAGTTTGTCTTTCTTCAGCGCTTAATTTCCCTTCTTTAACGAAATTGTCAGTTACAGTAAGCATTGTTAAAGCACGTTTATGCAAATATGCTGCATTTACATATAACGCATAAGACTCCATTTCAACACCTAAAACTCCTAAGCGAGCCCATTTTTTCCAGATATCTTTATCAACATCATAGAAAACATCAGCAGCAAAAATATTTCCAACATGATATGGAAAAGATTTTTCTTTTAAAACTTCAACTGCTTTTTCAAGAACATCATATGATGCAATAGCCGAATAAGTCCCATTAATTCCATATTGGCTCATCCAATTGCTATCAGTGCAAGCTCCTTGGCAAATAATGACATCTTTTAAATTGATATTTGGTTGATAAGAACCGCATGTTCCTATGCGAATAATTAAGTCAACATCATATTCAGAAAATAATTCATGCGAATAAATTCCGATTGATGGGTGACCCATTCCAGATGCCATAACTGATATGACTTTTCCATTTTTTGTAAGTCCTGTAAAACATAAATTTCCGCGAACTTGATTGACTAGTTTTACATCATGTAAAAAATTATCGGCAATCCATTTTGCGCGATTCGGATCTCCTGGCATTAAAACGACTTTTGCGATCTCGCCTTTTTTTGCTTCATTGTGTGGTGTTGGCATATAATCCCTCCTATTTAGACATCAATAATACACGTTGATGCGATAATATCATAAAACGTTAGATGGTCTTTAGTTAGACATAACGTTATTAAATCAATAACAAATGAAAAACCAAGCGTTAAAAACAAAACTAATAAATGAAATGTATTTCTTAAAAACATTGCTTTGAAATCTACTTCATTACCATTGATTTTTCTTATTTTTATGTTAAAAAATATTTTTCCTAAGGTTTGTCCATTAAAAATAGCAGGAAAAATAATTGTATAAAAAACAATTAAAATTAAAGATAAAGTGCCTGAAATAAATGATGAAATAAATAATGCGACATCATTAAATGTTGTTGGATTGGCAAACACACATAAAAGACACGCGATTGCGGGCATTGATAAAATGAAAACTACTCCTGATAAGATAAGAAAGTCAAACAAAGCCGCAAATATCCTGTTAAATATTAATCTTCTATTCATATTAACCTTGTTAATAATAACACAATTTTTTAATTTTTTATAATCATTCAAAATGATTTTAATGTTTTCTTATGTTATGCAATAATATTGATATGATTTTCGATGCACTTTTCACAACGGGACAATTTCTTCTTATACTACTTGCAATTTTTATTCTTGGAGGAATATTGTTTGCTTTAACTGGCATTATTCATGTTAAAAAAGGAAGAATTGCAATTATTGAAAGAATTGGTGAATTTAAAGGTATATATAAATCTGGCTTTTATTATTTTCCACCACTTTTATACAAAAGAGCGGGAATGTATCGTCTTGGAAATATTGAAGAAACATATTTAATTGATAAAACAAATTATAAGATCACATATGAAATTACCGATGTAAAAAAATTTCATTATGAAGGAAACCATGATGTGGAAGGCATACTTACTGCATCACTAAAGAATAACAAAGATAATTTATCAGATACTCTTATTAAAAGATTTGAAAGTATTGGAGTAAGATTTATAAAATTAGAAAAATTGCACAAATAATTTATTCCACTGTCACTGATTTTGCTAAATTTCTTGGTTTATCGATATCGACACCTTTATGAAGCGCAACAAAATATGCTAAATACTGGCTAACAAAAACCATCGGAATAATTGATAAGTGACTTTTAACATTAGGAATAACAAATGAATCACCATCTTTTGCTAACGAATCAAATGTTACAATAAATGTTTTCGCACCTCTAGATTCGATTTCAGTCACATTGTTTCTAATTGGCAAATCGGTAGACATGCTACTTGAAAAAGCGATTAATCTTGTATTTGAATCTACAACTGCGATAGGACCGTGTTTAAGTTCACCACCCGGAAACGCTTCGCAATGTAGATAAGTAATTTCTTTCATTTTAAGCGACGCTTCTTGAGCGGCATCATAGTCTTGCCCTCGGCCAATGAAGAATAACATATTTCCATCTTCTATTTTTTTAGCAACGGATTCAATTTCTTCTTTTCTAGAAATAATTTTTGTCAAAGAACGGTTTAAATCCCTTAGGTGTTCAACAACATTATTCCTATCTTCAATAGCGCCTGTTAATAATGATAAAAAAGCTACTTGAGCGCTGAATGCTTTCGTGGAAGCTACCGCTACTTCAAGACCAGCAAATAAAAGACATGTAAATGTAGATTCTCTATCAAGAGTTGATCCTTTTGTATTTGTAATTGCAATGTTAACACTACCGCGGTCGTTTATTATTTGTTGGCAACGCAATAAATCAGCCGTTTCTCCTGATTGAGAAATTAATATATACAAAGGCTTTTTGCTTGTAAAAGTAGGAAAATAAGCCCACTCGCTTGCAATATAAGCTTCGCTTCTTTTTCCAAGGTAATTCATATTTCTCACTCCACTAAGAGCGGCATGATATGAAGTCCCACATCCTAAGAAAATAATATCATCAGCTTTTCTAATTGCTTCAATCATTTTTTTATCAAAAAGGAAACTCTCGCCATCAAAATAATTATCTATTAAACGCTTTATAACATCTGGCGTTTCTTCTATTTCTTTAAGCATATAATTCGGATAACCATCAAGATCTTTGTGTAGCAATTCAATATTTTGGTTAATAATATCGTGTTTTACTTCGTCATATCCTTTAAAAATATGAACTTCACTTTTTGACACAAATCCATATTCGTCATCTCTTAGGTCTAAAAAACTATTTGTAAAATTAATCATTGGAACTACATCACTTCCAATAAGTCTTGCTTCTTCGCATAACCCAATGCAAAGAGGTGAGCGTCTCTTCATAAAATAGATTTTTGAACTATCATCTTTAAAAATAACGGCAATAGCAAAACTTCCTTTAATTTCTTCGATGCTCATTCTTATTGCTTCGAGAATATCGTTACAATTTAAATAATTGTATTCTAATAGATTAGCCACTACTTCAGTGTCTGTATCGCTTTCAAATTTAAAGCCATTCTCCAATAATTTTGTTTTTAAAGCACGATAATTTTCAATAACGCCGTTATGCACAATACAAAAATACTTTCGCATCGATACTTGCGGATGAGAATTTTTAATAGAAGGAACTCCATGAGTGGCCCATCTGGTATGTCCAATGCCTAGCTTCGCATCAACAATCTCAGGAACTTTTTTGTCTAAATATTCAACTCTCCCAACAACCTTCTTAATGGTTAATTTGTTTTTATCATTTAAAAACGCAACACCAGCGGAATCATAACCTCGATAATCAAGTGAAAAAAGCCCGTCGATAAGAAATTTTCTTATATTAATTTTTCCAACTGCGCCAACAATTCCACACATATTATAATAACTCGCTTATATAATTAATTAATTTATTGCAAATATATGAGCATTCTTCTTTGCTCTTTGCTTCACACATTACTCTAATTAATGGTTCTGTTCCACTTGGACGAACAAGGATTCTTCCGTTGTCTTCTAATTCATTTTCAAGTTTTTTAACGAGATTTAGAAAACCTTGATGAGATAAAACGGCTTCTTTATTTTGCACTGTAATATTTTTAAGTTCTTGAGGATAAATTACTAAGTCAGATAATAATTCATCAACATTTTTTTGCTTTTCAGCGACAATGTTCAAAATTTTTATCATCGTTAAAATACCGTCACCAGTATTCATATCATCCAAGAAAATAATGTGTCCAGACTGTTCTCCTCCAAGAGAATAATTATGTTTTTTCATTTCAGCCTGAACATATTTATCTCCTACACATACTTCAGACAATTTTATATTGTGTTTTGAAAAAGCTTTTTTAAGTCCGATATTTGACATCACTGTGAGAACAACTGTGTCATTGTTAAGCTTATTTTTCTCTTTCATATCAACGGCATTTAAAAACATAATGCCATCACCATCAATTATTTTGCCAAATCCATCCATAGCAAGACATCTATCAGCGTCACCATCAAAGGCAAACGCTAAATCATAATGCCCATTTTTAACAATATCGCTTAAAACAGAAATATGTGTTGATCCACACATATCATTTATATTTGTTCCATTCGGGTCATTGTTTAAAATTTTTGCATCTATATTTAATGCCTTAATAATTTTTTGTGCAATATACGATGCACTCCCGTTTGCGCAATCTACCAAAATTTTCAAATTCGAAACATTTTTGTTTGCTTTGCTAATAATAAAATTAATGTATGAATCTAAATATTTTTGCCCATCATTAACTCGACCTATTTTATCATTAATGGCAAGAGGCAAATAATCTTCATTGCTATCAATGTACTTTTCAATTTCAAGTTCAATTTCATTAGATATCTTTTCACCATCGTTATTAAAAATCTTAATTCCGTTATCATAATATGGATTATGTGATGCGCTTATCATTACGCCATAATCGAAATCAAAATTTCTCACAATATAAGAGACGGATGGCGTTGTCGATATAGCAATATTAGTCACGTCTCCTCCACTACAAACGATTCCAGATTCTAAAGCATCACTTAAAAACTTTCCAGAAAGACGAGTGTCCCTTGCAATTAAAATTTTATTCTTTTTAACATTATTAAAACCAATATATCTTCCGATACGATATGCAAGCGAAGATGTTAATTTTTCGTTTGCAATGCCGCGAACACCATCTGTACCAAAATATTTTCCCATTTTATTTTTCTTCTTTTTCGTTATTATCCTCGTCAAACATATAATCTTCAAATGTTCTAAGGAAATTGTCGCTTGTTACAGGAATAAGTTCTCCCGCTATAGCGAGAGATATACGTCCCGTTTCTTCACTAACAACAACAGTAACCGAATCTGTAATTTCACTAATTCCAATTGCTGCACGATGTCGCGAACCAAATTTACCAGTAAGAGGTTTTGTTGTTGGTGTGTAATATACACTTGCCGCTAATATGAAATCGCGTCTAATTACAACAGCACCATCGTGAAGCCTTGTACCCGGATAAAAAATTGTCATTAATAACTCGGGAGTTACAGGAGCGTTCAAAATTGTTCCGCTTTTTACTACATCTGTTAATTTGACATTTCTTTCAAATGTAATAATTGCCCCTGTTTTGCTTTTGCTAAGTGCAAGAACAGCGGTATTGATTTTTTGATATAAAGCATGTCTATCGAATATTTTTTCGCTATTTTTATTTGAAAATGCTAGATTTTTTCCCGCTAAAGAGTTAGCTATAAGAGTTCTTACTTCGCCTATGTTAACTGTAATAAATACAATCGCTGAAACAATCATTGAAACAAGAGAAAGTGCCCAAAATAATCTAAGCCCAAAAAACCATGTGAGTAAAATTGCAAATGAATTAACTCCGTAATAGATCATCATGAATTTTCTTTTCAAAAATCTTGATAAAAAGAAACCAAAACCAATAACTAAAAGAAATGATAATGTGAAATCTATCCAGAGTATTGGGCTATCAAGAACAAATATATTTCTCTCAATATCAAACATAACTACTTAACCCAGCGATGTGCAAATCTTGAAGCAGCGCTTGCAGCAATTGCACCGACAATATCATCGATGAATGTGTTTACTGTGCCGCTGTCTTTTCCTTCTTCGTTTAATTTAGCGATAATGCCATATTTTTTCTTATCAATGAAGCCAAAATTTGTTAGCGCAATGGAGCCATATAAATTACAAATTCCATAAGCTAAAACTTCATCAACACCATAAAGCCCTTCATCGCGTCTAAGAATATTTTCGAGATCTTTGTCATCTAACATTTTCTTTTCAGCTAAAACATCAAGAGCAATACCTGTCATAATTGCATGTTGAACTTCTCGTTTTGATAAAACACTCATCACTGATTCAAGAAGTTCTTCTTTTTTTAAATCGACATGATAATCCGCTTGCAAAAATCTCGCACATTCGGCAATGTCATTAATTGTGACTCCTCTTGATTCGAGAAGTTCTATACATTTATTACGATAATCTTCCATGTTTATAAATCTCCTTTAATAATTAACTATTCAAAATTTTGTTTACTATAATATTATCAATGTTTTATTTAAATAAATAAAGTCAATTTTTTAGGGATGAAAAAGGTTCCCTTAAGGGAACCTATAATTTAGAATTTTGAATCATCTATTGAAGAAAGAATTTTCTTAAGTGGAGTTATTACTTTTTTAACATTTCCGTCAACAAATGGGTTTCTAAGATTATTTTTATCTAACAATGTAACGAATGGATATTTTCCGCCACATTTGCAAAGCTTAACATATTTTTTCCAAGCTTTTGGTTGATTTTTTCTCATTTCAACAAGAAACTGGAATGCTACTACTTGTGCTAATGTATAATCAATATAATAAAATGGCGAACCAAAAATATGCGATTGTCTCATCCATGCGGCACCGTGTTTAAAACATTCCATTTCATCAATATATTTCTTATGAGGCTCATATCTATTTTGGATATCTAACCATTCTTTGCAACGCTCTTCATGAGTTGCTGTTGGGTTTTCGTAAACCCAGTGTTGGAACTCATCAATTGAAATTCCATAAGGCAAAAATTCAATTGCATCAGATAAATGGTGATAGCGGTATTTTTCATCTTCTTTGCCAAAGAATTTGTCCATATATGGCCAAGCAAAGAATTCCATTGACATTGAATGGATTTCACATGCCTCAAGAGTAGGCGATCTAAAATCAGATGGTTTAATATTTCCAGACAAATATCCTTGGAATGCGTGTCCAACTTCATGAGTTAAAACATTAACATCACCTTGTGTACCATTAAAATTTGAGAAGATAAATGGGAAATGATACAAAGGAAGATATGTCATATATCCACCAGGCGCTTTTCCTGGGCGGGCATCTAAATCAAGAAGATGATGTTCTTTCATGAAGCGGAAAAATTCACCGCTTTCTTTGCTCATATCATCATACATTTCTGTTGCCATATTTACTAAATAAGTTGTATCACCCGCAGGTTTCGGATTTCCTGATAAAAATGACACATTGTAATCAAATGTAAACATTTTACCAAATGGTATACCTAAACGTTTTGCTTGTTTTTTGTATAAATTTTGAGCAACAGGGACAACGGATTCGGCGATTTGTTTGCGGTATTCTTTAACCATTTCTGCATTGTAATCAACTCTACCAAGAGATAAATAACCGAGTTCAACAAAGTTTTTATAACCAAGCTTTTTTGCGGCTTTGTCTCTAAGAAGAACTAATTTCGAATAAATGTCTCCAATTTCTTGTTCGTGTTTTTGGAAGAACTTATCTACAGCAATTGATGCTTCTTTGCGTGTTTCACGATCTTTATCGGAAGAAAATTTCCCCATTTGAGAAAGATTATAAGTACTACCTCTAAAATCGATTTGTGCTGATCCAAGAACTCTATCATATTGAGATGATAGTTTGTTGATTTCAATTAATTCCGGAATAATTTTTTCATCAAATGATTTAAGTGAGTTTTCAATCATTTGAAAATAATATGGAGTCCACTTTTTTTCAATTTCTGGACGAAACTTAACGTTTACCAAAACTTTGTTCCACTTATTAATTAAGTTTGTTAGCATCGGCATCATTTCATCCATTTTGTCTTGTGCTTTAGCAATCTTTTTATCAGTGGTATTAAGGGAATATCTAATGGAAATAACTGTTATTTGTGTTTCAATTTTCTCCATGAATTTTTCCATTTTTTTAATCACAGCGAAACCAGTTTTAAAATCTTCTGCTTTCATAAGTTCATCAATAAACATTGAAATCTTTTTTTCAACGTTTTTGAAATTAGGAACTTTTAATGGTATTTCTTCAAATACTAAATCTTTAGTGTTCATTTTTCTCTCCTTTATTGCTTTGTTATTGTTATAGTGGCGTATTCACTATTAATATCGTTTATTGTAAAAGACCAACCCAAATATTTATTGTTATTCATTTTGCTTCGATTTGGAAATTGACTGCTAAACTGACTTAAAGTAAAACTATCATTTTTATAAAACAGAGATGAATCAGTGAAATAAACTTGGTTTTCATAAAAAACAGATTCGTCATTATGTATCAATTGAAGTTGATTATATTTAAAATATTTTTCTCCAAGAGGCGAACCATAATCGCTATTATTAGAATTTGACATAGCAAATGAAACATTTCCTTTTGTTGGATCACTAATCAAATTTGTTGAAGGATAACCGGTATAAGAGTATTGAGTTAATCTTCCATCAACGTGCCACAAACGAATTCCGCTTTTTTTACTTCCGTTTGGGTATTTATTCCTATAAACATATGTTGAATCAAGTTCATTAAGCTCTGTTGGTGTGTAATATTCTAATAATAAATATTCATCAAAAGGAGAATTTATAAAATTAGAATTGTTGGTCAACAATATAACATCATTTGATTCTTGAAATGGTTTTAATTTAATTGTCGTTGATGACATAGGCACATAAGGTTTAGACCATCCACATAGTAAAGTAGAAAACGGATCATGACTTCCAACATTCATATCCTGCATTGAAAAGCCTCCTGCAGGCGTGAATTCATTTTCTGAATAATCATAATAATCTTCCAAACCAAAAACGTGACCCATCTCGTGAATATATGTATGAGCATCTAAAATACAATGAGAAGTATCTCCACCACCATAAGAATAACCTGTTCGACTGAATGAAGTTTCTTTACCATACATAAAATCATATGAAGCCCAAAAGAAAACATTTGGATTCGGTGAAATTTTACTAGCGTTTAATTTTTGTAGCCAATAACAATATGCCCACAAATTCCTATTCTTTGTTTTTGTATTTGCTTGATAGTCAGCGGCACCATAAATAAGCATAACACCGTCAAGATAACCATCATTGTTATAATCATAATTTTTCCTAGAATCATTGCTATTATTTTTAAAATACCAGCTAACAGCGCTATTAACCAAAGTCATCGTATCGTTCTCATCATTAACATCTTCAGAAGATAATCCACATTCATACCAGTTACTAACGGTGCCACTAAGATTTAATTGACCCTTAGATAATTGATTATAATAAGTTTTAACACTATGCCAGCCTGTATCCGTTTCGCTCCCAAGATATGTGTCTTTAATATCTTCACGAACATTCTCTTTAAAGCTTGGATTAATAAATGCTTTTGAATTTGTAAACCAGACGGGAATAATTAATAGTTTTGGACTCCCTATTGTTGGGCAATTGTCGATTGTAGAAACATTGTTGTCAGTAAATTGATCAATAGTATAAGCCATTTCGGTCTGACTTGATTCATAAGAAGATGTGACTGTTACATTGCATGAAGCGCTTAGCGTTTTGCTATTGCTTACTATCGTTAAAACAACATTCGTATTGCCTTTATCAATGCCAATAACATTCCCTTTTTCATTTACAATAGCAATATTTTCATTTTTGCTTTCAAAATACATTGCGTCTATATTTGCGGTTTTAGGCTCATATGAGACTGTTAATAGTTTTTCTTCTCCACCTTGTATTGTGATACTTTCATCAATAGTTACAGATTTAACTGTACCAAAACTATCATATAAATCATCTATAAAACTGCACCCACTTAGAAGGGCAGAATTAATTATTAATAATGAAAATATAGCTTTCTTTTTCATAACACATAAATAATAACATTATTTTATTAAATAATTCATTTAATATTGTAATCTTTTTCTTCTTTCAAATTAGTTTGTGCTTCTTTGTTGTTTGTAATAATAGGTTTTATTTTTTCACAGTAATCAAAATAAGAACATTTACTACATACTGCTTTTTTATTCTCTAACGCACATTTATGTATAACGCACAAAGAATCACAAAAAAGAGTTTTTTTGCCATTGTTTTTGCATCCTTCACAATTAATCATTTCTTTAGTTATATTTGCTTTATTAAGTTTAGACCATTTCTTGGCTACTTTCTCGCGCATTTTATCATCATCATTTATCGTCGCAATATAAGCTTCGCAAGAAAAGCAATCTAAGCCACAGTAAGCAATATTTCTTTTTCTAAAAATAACATTTTGTTCTTTTAAAGAAATTTTAAACACTTTATAACCAAATTTATATAATTCTTTCTTATGATTCAAAAATGAATGATCAACGCTAAAACCTAATATTTTGCTTATATCATCAAAACTCATTTGAATCTCAAACTCATTGCATTTTGCAATATGTTCCCATAATTTTGAATAATCTTTTTTCATATTAAAATCTTCCATTTCTATAAAAGCATCAGTCTTTGCTACCGCTAAGAAACTGATGCTTAATAATTGTTTTGGAGCACCCGGCGGGAATCGAACCCGTATAGTTAGCTTGGGAAGCTAATGTTCTGCCACTGAACTACGGATGCATTTAAGAGCTCATTGAGCTCTAAATTGCATTTTTTTGATAATTATTAATTTCACTGCGAAGTTTGTCACTCTTATGATAAGTGGAAAAACCAAGATTAATTCTACTTACCGTTCCATCTTCATTTTTAATAGACAATTTTGTTTCATGAGAATAAAGCCATGAAGCAGATGTAATATCATCAATATTACCGCTTTTAATGATAAAATCTTTGTTCCAAACGCTATGAGCTATAAACTCATTTGTTTTTGTATTAAATTCCAAACATGGTTTATCTTTCATTTTCTTATTGAAGATAAAATTTACTAAATTGAATATAGTAACTGGAAGTGAAAAACAACAGACCAAAATACTAAAAATAGATAATATAATTATTGAAGCATTGCTCCCATCTGAAACATTAATAACATCACAAAATATTAAAGTTGCAAGTAAAGCAAATCCAATAAATATAATAAAACCAAATATTATTACAGTTAACGCTAAGACTGCTTTTTTATCACGCGGCGCAACAACAACTATATGATCCATAAATTATTAAATGCTTCTAATTCTTCCTTTTTTAGAATGCACTCTAATCGATACACCTTGATTTTTGGCAACTTGTTTTGCGTATTGAATAGCTTGTTCTTGTGTATCAAAAAGTTTAAGAGCTTTATCGCTACCAGTGCCCTTAACTTGCCATTTATCAAGTGTAGGATGTTTTGAAATATGATATGCTTTGTAATTTCTTTTTGGTTTATCTTCAGTTGAAGTAGCCTCATCGTTCTTTTCTTCTGCTTTAGGGGCTGCTTTTTTGACAGGAGATTTTTTTGCTGGAGCAGCTTTTTCTTTTTTGTCAGATGAAGAATCGACTTCTTTGGAAACATCTTTTTCTTCAACTAATTCAGTTTTATCTTCAGAAACGACTTTTGATTTATCTTCCTTAGAATCGTCTTCAACAATCTCATCATGATTATCGCATTCGCATTCTTCACATGGACATTCTTTTTTATCTCCACATTCACATTCTTCACATGAACATTCTTTGCTTTCTTCACAATTACATTTGCATTCTTTTTTGTTTGTGCCTTTTATAAATTCGACAACATAAATTACAAATAAAGCAATAAGAGATAAAGCGAGCAAATTAGCCAACACAAAAATAATAATAGCTAAAGCTAGATTTCCACCCTTCATTTCATTTAAGAAATTCCATATATGATTATATGTAACACCTTGTACGAAAAGGAAATACGCAAATGAAACAATAAATCCTGCAACAATTGATCCAAGACCATATAAAACTTTTACAGGTTCTTTTCTGATTAGCACTAAAACGATCCATGAAACCGCAATTAGACACATGAACACACCGCTAAAAAAGGAAACATTTGCAAAAGCATCACTTGGATAAGCAACAGCGGATTGTCCAACGAGTGAATCGCGAATATATTTTGCAAAATGTGCATATTCAACGATAACACCACTACCAACAGGTGCACTTTCACCAACAAAAGTGAAGTTAAGAATAATGCCTAGTGCAACAGCTATAATTGCGAAAGCTATAGATGCAACAGACAAAATTTTTACGAATTTTTGTACTTTTGACATAATCAAACCTCCAAATCAAGAAGATTATAACATAAGCGCACACGCATAAGAAACAAAAAACTTCGGTTTCCCGA
>DNPJ01000040.1 GCA_003501485.1 Bacillota bacterium | reverse complement strand
CTCATTCATTACAATACATACTGTTATTTATGAAAAATGTCTTTGAACTTCTTTTTAGTTATTACATAGATAAACCAAATGATTTTTTGTTTGAGGATTCTGCAAAAGAGGCATCTGTAAAGGATGTTTTTTTGTCTTCTTGTGGGATTGCAAGTTCTCTTTTAAAAAAAGGCATAGACAATTCCCCCATCTTGGTTTTTGTGGATCGTTCTATGAAAGCGCTGATCTCATTCTTTGGGATTGCCTTAAGCCATAACTATTATTTGCCGCTTGATGAAAACATTCCCGAGGAAAAATTGAAACAAATCTTGGATGATTCCCAGCCAAAAGCATATTTTTCTTTTAACGGTAGAGAGGTGGGGTCTATTCCTAGATTAGATTTTGACTCCTCTATTAAAAATGTTCTTTCTGAAGAAGAAATGAATCGTTTTCTTTCTTCTAGCGATGTGAATTCACCTTTATATTTGATGTTCACTTCTGGTTCGACTGGTAAACCAAAAGGAGTCTTAAAATCTCATAAAAACATTCTTTCTTTTGTAGAGAATTTTTCTGAAACGTTTCCATTTCTTGAAAATGGACAAAGAATTATGAACCAAACCCCGTTTTTCTTTGATGCTTCTAGCAAAGATATTTATTTAACGTTGAAATACAAAGGAACGCTCTATATTCCAGATAAAAATTCTTTTGCTTTGCCTCAAACAACGATTGAATATCTAAATAAGAACAAAATCACAATGATTTCTTGGGTGCCTTCAGCTTTGACATTAATTGCTAAGTTACGAACCCTTGATTTTATGAAGCCAGAATATTTGAAATACGTTTTCTTTGTGGGGGAGGTATTCCAACCAAAATATCTTAATATATGGATAAAAGCCTTACCATGTACGCGCTTTTTCAATATCTACGGATCAACTGAGATAGCTGGTGTTTCGCTTGCATATGAAGTTTGTCACGAGATGAATGAAAATGAAGCATTGCCCACAGGAAAGCCTCTTAAAAATAACGAAGTATTTTTGGATAATGGCGAAATAGTCATTTCTTCTGAACAAATTGCTTTAGGTTATATTAATGATCCGGAGAAGAACAAAACGACTTTTCGCGAAACTAGTAAAGGTAAACTTCTTCATACAGGAGATTATGCTTATTTAGACAAAGATAATAATTTTGTTTTCAAAACCCGCATGGATTATCAAATCAAACATTTAGGATATCGCATCGAACTACAAGAAATCGATACGCTACTTACTTCTTTGGAGTATATCGATTCTTGTTGCGCTCTCTACGACAAAGAGAAAGATAAAATTGTTCTTTTTTCAACGTTAAACCGAGTCATTGAAAACCCTGTTAAACAGATTTTGTCTGATGCGAAGAAGAAACTTCAGTTCTATATGATTCCGAATAAGGTGGTTATATTGGACAAAATGCCACTTAATGCCAATGGCAAAATCGATCGAGCAAAATTAGGAGATTACTTAAAGGAGTAATGTATATGGATGATATTAAACAACAAATACTAGAAATTCTTTCTGAAATTAAACCAGATGTTGATGATTTTGAAAGTATTAAAGAACTAGTTCATGGAGGAACCTTAGATTCTTTAAATATTGTTATGTTAATAGGGGAACTTTCTGACGTTTTTAACATCACCATCCCACCTCAAGAGATTTCTTATGAAAATTTTGACACTGTGGACGGTTTGGTGAATATGGTTAAGCGTTTGCAAGACTAATTTAGAATGTTTGGCTTTAATCTTCAAATAAATTCCTACTATTTTTTACTTTTTTTGGCTGTATCTCTTTTATTGTATTGGTTAATTCCTAAGAAATACCGTTACATCTCTCTTCTTGTTGAGAGCGTAGTTTTTCTTTTGCTTGTTGATTGGAAATCGATTTTTTTCATACTTTTCAGCACAATTGTCATCTTTCTTTGTACTTATTTCATCGATAAGAATGCGAAGAAACAAAAAGACTACATTTCACTTCACAAAGAAGAAATGACCCTAGAGGAGAAGAAAACTTATAAAGAAAAGAATAAGCGTATTCGTAAGAGCTTGCTTATTGTTGGCATTATTGTGGTTACAACTCTTCTTGGAATCATGAAGTATTTAGGCTTCGTTTTAGGAAGCGTTCAATCTATCGTCCAACTATTTGGAGGAAACTTTGCTTTTGAATTAAATGGATGGTTCTTGCCAGTAGGTATTTCCTTCTACACATTTCAAGCGATTGGCTATTTAGTGGATGTCTATTGGGGCAAATACGAGGCGGAAAGAAATATTTTTCGCTTTGCTCTTTTTATGTTCTATTTCCCAAAGCTTCTTCAAGGTCCTATTGTCCGTTATAACGAGATGAAAGACACTCTTTTTGAAGAGAAAACATTTAACTATGATAATTTTACAAATGGTTTGAAACGCATGGCCTTTGGATATCTTAAAAAGATGGTCGTGGCGGACACTCTTATGGCCTTTTTAAAATTTGCTTTTGCGAATGTGGCACAACTTTCCGGCATAGAATCTTTCTTATCTGTGGTTTTGTATTTTGTCCAAGATTATTGCGACTTCTCAGGCTACATGGATATTGCAATAGGGGCTTCAATGACTTTTGGAATTACTCTTCCAGAAAATTTCAACCGCCCTTATTTTGCTAGAAATATTGATGAGTATTGGCGTAGATGGCACATTACATTAGG
>DNPJ01000044.1:9570-13976 GCA_003501485.1 Bacillota bacterium | reverse complement strand
GATGAATTTCATCAATGAAAAGAATTATCTTGCCATTTGATTCTTTTATCTTGTTCAAAACGGCTTTTAATCTTTCTTCGAATTCACCTCTATATTTAGCACCCGCAACAAGTGCACCCATATCAAGTTCAAATATTGTTTTACCTTTGAGTGATAGTGGAACATCATCTTTTACGATACGTTCTGCGAGTCCTTCAATAATTGCCGTTTTGCCAACACCAGGTTCGCCGAGCAATATTACATTGTTTTTTGTTTTTCGGGCAAGTACTTCAATTATCTTTCTGATTTCATCATCACGACCGATAACTGGATCAATTTTGCCTTGACGAACTTGTTCAGTAACATCACGACCAAATTTTTGAAGAATATTTTCATCTTTGGAATAATCTTCCATACCATCCATTCCGTTCATTGTATTTACCTCCATTTTAGCACTCTTACTCTTTAAGTGCTAACTATATTATACTCATAATTTAGCAATCGTCAATAAAGAGTGCTAAAAATTTTATTTATTCATAAATAATATGCATTATATCGAATAAATTTTTTTCTTTATTTATATTTTTCCTTATTATTTATATTATGAAATCGATAAAAACTTATGTGCTAATTAATGCAAGTAGTGTAAAATAAAATCATGGATAATTTAAAATCGCTTTTTGAAAAGGGACAATACGAATTAATAATTAAATTAACTGAAAATAGCAAACAACCTATTGATGTGCTTTTAAGACTCTTAAGTTTTGTTTCGTTAGGCAATGATAATAATGCTTTACAAACAATTGAAAACAATAGAGAAGTTTTAGAAAAAAACTACCCTGAAAAAGTGATAAAAATACATTTTGAATTGTTGCTTAAAAATAGATATTTTGACGAAGCGAAGA
The DNA here is from genome assembly GCA_003501485.1 of Bacillota bacterium. Taxonomy (GTDB): domain Bacteria; phylum Bacillota_I; class Bacilli_A; order RFN20; family CAG-826; genus Fiminaster. The sequence continues at coordinate 13,092 of DNPJ01000044.1, read as the reverse complement.
TTGCTCTAAAACATTATGAAAATCTTCCTTATATTTCTCAAACTGTTGAAGAGATTTTAAGAAAAATTCCTGATGACATTGAAGAGTTAAAATCGTTTGAAAATTCGAAAGTTAATTCTCCTGATGACATCGAAACAATTCTTTTAAATTCTTCCGATAATAATGAGATTGGTGAAGTTATTTTTTCGTTAAAAAATTATAACTTAAATCTATATAAAGATGCATTAAAAGATTTTATAAAAAGAAGTGATGTGCATCCTAATTTTAGAACATACGGATTATTAATTTTTGTGGAGAATAATCTGGATGAAAATATTGGCTTTTTAAAAGATGGCAAAATTATGATTATAAATCCAAAAAAACTTCCTAAACCTTTTGTCGATAAAGCCTATGGGATGCTATGTGAAAAAATCTATTATAAAACAGTGAAAAATATTTCATTGCAAGAAACTGCTTTGCACTTGTTGAATTGCTATATTATTGATACTTATCCGAAACAATTAGATGAAAACAGTATTGAACTTTTTGCAGATGCTTTTGTCGCTTTGTCAAATGAATATTTCGGCAATCAAATTTTACTAAACGACAATCTTAAAAATACCAAAGATCGAATTAAACGAGTTATCGAATCTACGCCTGAATTAAGATTCTAAATCCTATTTTATGTTCTTTTATAAAGAAATATATCTTTTTGCTTGTATAAAAATAACGTTTTGAATATACTTTTACTTAGTAAATTTAAAGGAGAATAAATAAATTTATGAAAAGAGTTGTTAATAAACTTGAAAATTCAAAAGTCGAAGTTATTTGTGACATCGATGAAAAAGTGTGGAAAGACGCTCAAGAAAAAGCGTTCCAAAAACTTGCAAAAGATTTAACTCTTCCTGGATTCCGTAAAGGTAAAGCTCCAGAAGATATGGCTAGAAAACATATAGATACTGGCAAAATTTTTAATGAAGCTATTAATGGATTACTTCAACCATCATTTGATGAAGTATTGAAAGAAGAAAAACTTCAACCATTTGCACGTCCAACAGTTGACGTTACAAAAATTTCTGACACTGAACTTCAACTTAAATTTGTCATAGTTCTTCAACCAGAAGTTACATTGGGAGAATACAAGAACTTAGGCATTGAAAAAGCTAAAGTCGAAGTTAACGAAGAAGAAATCGATAAAGAAATTGAACATTTAGTTGCTCAAAACGCTAATTTAGTTACAAGTGAAGAACCAGCCAAAATTGGCGATACAGTTGTAATCGACTTTGTCGGCAGTGTTGATGGAAAAGAATTTGATGGTGGTAAAGCCGAAAATTATAACCTTGAACTAGGATCGCATCAATTTGTCCCAGGATTTGAGGAACAATTAGTTGGCGTTAAGAGCGGTGATGAAGTTACTGTTAATGTCAAATTCCCAGAACAATATGTTGCAGAACTTGCTGGAAAAGATGCTTCATTCAAAGTTACAGTTCACGAAGTTAAAGCAAAAGTTGTTCCTGAATTGAACGAAGACTTAATCAAGGATTTAAACATTCCTGAAGTTAAAGATGTTGCTTCTTTACGTGAATATGAAAAGAAACAAATCAGCGCACATAAAGAAAGTCACGCTACAAACGAACTCCTCGACAAAATCATGGATAAAATCGTTAGTGACGCAAAAATCGAACTTGCTGATGAAATAATCAATGAAGAAGTCGAAGGCATGAAAAAAAACATGGAACAACAAATGGCTCAACGCGGCCTTACCATGGAACAATACCTTCAAATAACAGGTCAAAAACAAGAAGACCTTGATGCTCATATGCGCAAAGACGCAGAAAAGAATCTCCGTGGAATTCTTGCAATGGAAAAAATTGCCCAAGTCGAAAACATTGTTGTTAATGATAAAGATTTGGAAGATGAATTTGCAAAAATTGCTGCTCAATACAATATGCCAGTTGAAAAAGTCAAAGAAATCCTTGGCAAAGATATGCAACGTTTCGCAGCTGAAATTCGTCAACGTCGTATCGTAGATTTCTTAATTAAAGCTAACGAAAAGAAAGCTGAATAAACTATTTAAAATTTAATTTACTTATAAAGTAAAAAGGAGGAACATTATGGACGAAAAAACCAAAATAATTCTTCCTCTTTTAATTACTAAGGGTATTGTTTTATATCCTAGTAAAAAAGATGAAAGAATTGACGCAGGCCGTGATTTCTCAGTCAAAGCCATCAACGCCTCAAGAGATAATAATAATTCTCTCCTTTTAGTAGTATCACAAAAAAATTCTGAGACAGACATACCAACTGAGCAAGACGTTTATACAGTCGGAACATTATGCCGCATTGTTTCTTATAGTGATATGAAGAAATTTATTCGCATTAGAGTTCAAGGAACACAAAGAGTCAAAATATTGAATATGTCTTTTGACCCTCAAGGTTTCTTTGTAGGCGAATGTGAAATACTTTCCAATATCGGTGGTAATAACAAAAATATTATTGTGTTATCGAAAAAAATTATTGAAGGAATTCAAAGCCTTCCTCAATTATCATTTTCACTCCCAAAACAAGTGTTACAAGACATTTCTTCAAAAGGAATTGAACCTGGAGATTTGTGCGATTTATTAGCTCCTTATTTGGTCACAACAAATGAAAAAAGACAACAAATTCTTGAGACATTAAACGTAGAAAAAAGGTTGGCTCTTGTTTTAGATATTATCAACGAAAGCAAAATGGAAGCAGAAATTGATGCCGACATCGAAAAGAAAGTTGCTAAAAGCATGGAAAAGTCTCAACGTGACTACATTCTTAATGAAAAACTAAAAGCTATCAAAAAAGAAATGAACAATAGTGGTGACGATAGCGATGATGAAGATTCAATTCTTGAAAAATTAGAAAAAAACCCTTATCCAGAACACGTTAAAACTAAAGTTAGATCTGAATTAAAGCGTTATGAAATGATGCCTCAAGCATCTCTTGAATCATCTCTTTCAATGGCTTACATTCAAACTCTTCTTGATGTACCTTGGTATCAAAAAACAGAAGATAATGACGATTTAACTAATGTTCGCAAAATTCTTGACGAAGATCACTTTGGTTTAACAAAAGTTAAAGAAAGAATTGTTGAATATTTAGCTGTCAAGAAAATGACAGGCAATCTTAAAGCTCCTATTTTGTGCTTCTATGGACCTCCAGGATGCGGTAAGACATCATTAGGTAAGTCTATTGCCAAAGCTCTTGGAAGAAAATTCTTCAAAGCTTCTTTAGGTGGAATTTCTGATGAAGCTGAAATTCGTGGCCATAGAAGAACATATGTCGGATCGATGCCTGGAAGAATTATTCAAGGAATGCGTAGAGCGCAAGTTATTAATCCAGTGTTTTTACTAGATGAAGTCGATAAACTTGCATCTTCTTACAAAGGAGATCCTGCTAGTGCACTTCTTGAAGTTCTAGATCCAGAACAAAACATTGCCTTCAATGATAATTATCTTGAAGAACCATATGATTTAAGCAATGTATTATTTATATGCACCGCAAACTATCTTG
>DNPJ01000044.1:0-9529 GCA_003501485.1 Bacillota bacterium | reverse complement strand
AGAATTAATCGAAGTTAATTCTTATACTGAGCTTGAAAAAATTCAAATTGCTAAACACTTCTTGTTCAAAAAACAACTCGAAGCAAACGGTCTTAAGCAAGATCAAATCTCTATTACGGATGACGCTTATAAATTTATTATTGAAAAATATACAATGGAAGCAGGCGTTCGCGATTTAGAAAGAAAGATTGCGACAGTTATGCGTAAAATTGTAGTTGAACTTCTTTCTAACAAAGACGTTGAAAAAGTTCATGTAACACAAAAACTTGTTGAAAAATATCTTGGTGTCCCAATTTTTGAAAACACTAAGAAAGAAAAAACTGAACAAGTTGGTGTTGTTACAGGTCTTGCATATACCGAATTTGGTGGCGATATTCTTCCAATTGAAGTTACATATTTCCCCGGAAAAGGCGGTCTTGTTTTAACTGGCAAGTTAGGTGATGTCATGAAAGAAAGCGCATCTATTGCTCTAGATTATGTTAAAGCAAACGCTTCAAAATATGGCATTGATAGCAAATTATTTGCAGAAAATGATATTCATATTCATGTTCCTGAAGGAGCTGTTCCAAAAGACGGACCAAGTGCCGGTGTCGCTATAACAACTGCGATTATATCTTCTCTTTCGAATAAACCTGTTGACAATAATGTTGCAATGACAGGAGAAGTTACCCTTCGTGGTCGTGCGCTTCCTATTGGTGGATTAAGAGAAAAATCACTTGCCGCCTTAAGAAGTGGAATCAAAACCATTATTGTTCCAAAAGATAATAAAAAAGCCGTAGATGAACTTCCAAAAGAAGTGAAAGATGGTTTAAAAATTATCTATATGGAAAATGTTGATGATGCGGTGAAAGTTGCTATTAAAAATGATTGATTTTTCAAAAGCTAAATTTATTAAAAGCGCTCCTAATTTGTCTCTTAGGCCAGATGACAATCTTCCTGAGGTTTGTTTTGTTGGGAAAAGCAATGTTGGGAAATCATCTTTAATAAATGCTTTAACTAAAAGAAGACAATTAGCGTTCACTTCTTCAAAACCTGGTTTTACAAAATTATTAAATTATTATCTTATAGACGATGAATTCTATCTAGTAGATGCTCCTGGATATGGTTATACCATATCCGGAAGCAAGCATCTTGATGATTTCGGCAAAATGATGGAAACATATTTTGATTCGAAAAATCTTAAGGGTGTTATATTTCTTGTTGATTCAAGGCATTCAATGGGCGAAAACGATATTTCTTTTTATAATTTTATAAAAGAAAAGAAAATACCATTTGTCTTAATATTGACAAAGACCGATAAACTCAATCAATCTGAAAGAGCTAAAATGGTTAAAAATGTCAAAGAATCATTTGGAGATATTTGTTACATTCCATCATCAATTAACGATAATAAAACAATTGAAAAAATTCGAAACGAAATTATTCGTCTTATAAAATTATAAATAGAATGACAATTCTAAAATAATTATTTATAATTAATTTGCTGAAGATAAAGAGGTTGGTTAAATATCTATCTTAAAGAGAAGGCTACTTGCTGTAAATGCCGAAGAGATATTAATCATTGTCGCTTAGGAGGCTGAATAGGAATATTCCGTAATTCTTGCGTTAAAGAAATAAATAAGTGCATATCGTTTGATATGAATTAAGGTGGTACCACGTTAAAGCGTCCTTAAAAAAGGGCGCTTTTTATATTAAGGAGAACATTATGCTTAAAAAGAGATACGATCCAAAAGAAGTAGAAGAAGGAAAATATGAATTTTGGAAAAAAGAAGGATATTTTACTGCAGGTGATAAATCTAAAATGCCCTTTTCAATGGTTATTCCGCCTCCAAATGTTACTGGAAAACTTCATTTAGGACATGCTTGGGATACTACTGTTCAAGATATTACAGCAAGATATAAAAGACTTCGTGGTTACGATGTTTTATGGCTTCCTGGAATGGATCATGCCGGGATTGCAACTCAAGCAAAAGTTGAAGCTAAACTTCGCGAAGAAGGTCTTTCTAGATATGATTTAGGTCGTGAAAAATTCTTAGAAAGAACATGGGCCTGGAAAGAAGAATATGGCGAAAATATTCACAAACAATGGGCTAAAATGGGCTTATCACTCGATTATTCAAGAGAAAGATTCACTTTGGACGATGGCCTTTCGTTAGCGGTTAAAACGGTATTTAAGACTTTATATGATAAAGGTCTTATCTATCGTGGTGAAAGAATTATCAATTATGATCCAGAATTAAAGACCGCTTTATCAAATGCGGAAGTTATTTATAAAGAGGATAAGGGCAAATTTTATTATTTTAGATACCCTATCGTTAATAGTGATAAATATTTAATTGTTGCGACAACAAGACCTGAAACAATGTTCGGGGATGTCGCTGTATTTGTAAATCCAAACGATGAAAGATACAAAGATTTAATCGGGCAATATGTTATTAATCCCGCAAACGAAGAGCCTCTTCCTATTATGGGCGACGAATATGTTGATGTTGAATTTGGAACAGGCGCAATGAAATGCACGCCTGCTCACGACCCAAACGATTTCGCTTTGAGCGAAAAATATCATTTAGCACGCATTAAATGCATGGACGAAGATGCAAAAATGAGCGATGTTTGTGGCGTGTTTAAAGGCATGGACAGATTTACGTGCCGCGATAAACTTGTCGAAAAAATTAAAAACGATGGACGACTTGAAAAAATTGAGGATATCGTCCACCAAGTTGGCCATAGTGAAAGAAGCGACACTGTTGTTGAACCGTATTTATCAAAACAATGGTTTGTCAAAATGAAACCTCTTGCAAAACAAGCTTTAGAAAAGAGTGAAGTTAACTTCATCCCAAGTAGATTTAAAGCAACTTGGGAACAATGGATGAATAATGTTGATGATTGGTGCATTTCTCGTCAATTGTGGTGGGGTCATAGGATTCCGGCTTATTACAATAAAGAAACTGGTGATATAAAAGTATCAATAGAACCAATTACCGATAAAAATTATGTCCAAGATGAAGATGTCTTAGATACCTGGTTTTCGAGCGCTTTATGGCCTTTTGCAACGCTTGGATGGCCAAATGAGACTGAAGATTATAAACGTTATTTCCCAACATCTTTATTATCTACAGGTTATGATATTATTTTCTTTTGGGTTTCGAGAATGATTTTTGATTCTCTTGAATTTACGAAAAAATCTCCTTTTAAAGATTGTTTAATTCATGGCCTTATTCGCGACTCTCAAGGAAGAAAAATGTCGAAGTCTCTTGGTAATGGTATTGATCCAATCGATGTTATTAATAAATATGGCGTCGATGCTTTAAGATATTTCCTTACTACAGGAAGCGCACCTGGACAAGATATTAGATATATTGAAGATAAGGTTGTTGCATCTAGTAATTATCTTAATAAGATTTGGAATAGTGCTCGTTATGTTTTAGATAATCTTGGTGAAAATTTTAAGAGCGTTGAAATTGATTTTTCAAAACTTGAACCTGTTGAAAAAGATATTCTTATAAAATTATCTACGACAATAAAAAATGTTACTAATTATATGGATAAATATGAATATTCGTTAGCATCATCTTATTTATATAATTTTGTTTATGATGATTTTTGTTCAACATATCTAGAAATGAGCAAAGTAAGTCTTCAAGGAAATGATGAAGAATATAAGAAAATTGTTAAATCGATATTACTACTTATTTTACGAGATATCATTGTAATGATTTATCCTTACGCTCCATTTATTGGCGAAGAACTTTATCAAGCTTTACCAACCCATCTTAAATCAATTATGCTTGAATCATATCCAGAGCCATTTGATTATGAAGAAAATTTATCAATAGTGGATGATTTGTATAAAATGATTCAAGACATTCGAAACTACAAAGTAACAAATAAACTAGCACCTAATTACAAGTTAAAGCTCATTATTGTTACAGCAGAAAAACCATTCAGCTCATTTAAGGATTATTTGGCAAGGTTTAGCTTTGCTAAAGAAATTGTTTTCATGCCTAATGAAGATTCAAAAGGTGTTAAATATGTTTATAAAAACATGACATTATTCATAGAAGACGACATTTCTGATGAAGAAAAGCAAGCCAAAAAAGCAAAAGATATAGTGTTCCTTGAAAACGAAATTAAACGCAGTGAAGGTATGCTAAATAATCCAAACTTTGTTAATAAAGCTCCTAAAGAAAAAATTGAACTTGAAAAGAATAAACTTGAAGAATATAAAAAGCGTTTAGCCTTATTACAATAATAATGTTAAGAGGTATGGTTAATTTCATACCTTTTTTGAATAATTTTTGTTTTTACTTCCTAATAGATATTGGAGGTAAAAATTATGTACAAAGTACTTATTGCAGTTTTAGTTGTAACGGTTGCTATGATAGTGGTATTCACATGTATTGATCCGAATATTGCTAATAGCGCCATCGATACCGCTACAACATTAGTGACAAATATCGATAAATTAAATGTCACTGTTGACGGCGAGGTTGTTAGACCCGGAACATATTTGCTCGATATCAACACATCGCTAAATGATTTAATTGATGTTGCAGGTGGAGCAACGAGCAATGCCGATGAACTCGCATATGATGTTAGCTATTTATTAAAAGACGGAATGAGCTTTTATATTGCTCCGAAATATGACAACAACGATGTTTGTTCAATGGAACCAATTAAAAAGGTTAATATTAATGAAAGCGATGTAGAAGGCTTAAAAGAAGTAAATGGCATTGGATCTACTGTAGCAAAAGCGATTGTGGAATATAGAAGTGCAAACGGATTATTCAAAAGGCTAGAAGACATAAAAGAAGTAAGTGGTATTGGTAATGCAACATTTGAAAAGGTAAAGAAATATCTAATCCTTCGAAATGCATGAGACTATTTTTTATTCTCATATCTGTTGTTTTAGGATTGTGCTTTTTTAAGATAAATTTTGTTGTTGGAATAATAACTTCACTTGTTTTCTTATCATTAACATTCATCAAATTTCCTAAAAAGAGGACATTTATTTATTTGGCATTAATTATTTCTTGCGCTGGAATTAGCAAAATTCCATTTGAAAATAATAACGAAAACAACATTTATAGTGGCGTTGTTATAGAAAGCAAAGAAAACTATTTTTTGTTCCAATCTGGACTAGAAAAATTTTATGTATACGAGGATAATAACTATAAAGAAGTAGGGGATATTCTATGTATAGAAGCTAAACCAAAAGAGCTAGAAATAACATCATATGAATCTAGATTTAATTTCAAAGATTATTTAATAAATAAAGGCGTTAAAAGAAGCCTATCAGCGCATAGAATTAACACCAAGTTGTCCAATCCATTTAGATTAAAAAAATATAAAAAACAATTCCTTTCTGGCTTTGACGAAGAAAGCAAATATCTGATCAGTTCTCTTTTGTTTATGGATATTGAATATGAATCCAATTATTTAAAATTAGCGGACGAATTGAATATTATTTCTTTGTTAACTGTTAGTGGAATATATATAAAATTATTAATTTTGATATTTAAAAAACTGTTCGGATTTTTAACAAATGAAAAATTAAAAGATATTTTACCTTATTTAGTTCTTATGCCATATGGAATGTTTGTTTTTTCAAAATTAGAAGGATATTTACGGTCGGCATTTTAAGTTATATAAATAAATATTTCTTAAAAAACAAAATGTCACGATTAACGATTGTTTCACTCATCGCATTAATATTTTTACTATTTGATTATAATCTTGCATATCAATCATCGTTTTATATCGGTTTTGGACTATCGATTATTATTAATCTAACCTAGCTAATAAGTAAAAGAATCAAAAGAAAATATAAAAAGATTTTCATAACAGGCTTAGTAACTATGTTTTTATTGCCTTTAACATCTTTTAAAAACGGTTTGTTTTTTCCTTTAAATTCTATATTAAATAATTTATTACTACCATTTAATCAAATTACATTTTTATTAAGTTATTTATCATTTATAACAACAATACCATTTAAGTATATCTTGCAATTTTTGTGCATGGTAAATTACAAAGCAATTGAGATTTTTTCGAGTCTGTATCTAACAATACCAATGAGTGATATTTTTATTTCTTGTTTTCCTTTGTATTATTTTGTATTAATCGGATCTTTATATTTTTTGGAAGTAAATAGAATAAAACATCTATTTTTTCTTAACATACCGATTATATCGTTGTTTTTAATGTCTTTTGTACCGATAAAACATGTGTTCAATGCTGTTTATTTTGTTAATGTTGGACAAGGCGATTGCATAATTTTTAAAAACAATGATAAGGCAGTTATGATTGATACGGGAGGAAATACGAATTTTGATATTGCGGAAGAATGTTTGATTCCATTTCTAAGAAAAAAACAAATTTATCAAATTGACGCTCTTGTGATAACGCATAACGATAAAGACCATTCTGGCGGAGTATCATCACTAATTAATAATTACAAAGTAAATAAATTTTTATCAAATAAATATGATTTTCCTTATAGAGTAGGTGATATTTATTTAAACAATTTAAATACGTATGATGCTAATAACGAAAACGATACATCTCTCGTATTCAATATATCGTTCATGAATAAAAAATGGCTTTTAATGGGAGATGCAAGCATTGATGTTGAAAAATACTTGTTAGCTTCAGGATTGGATCTAAAGTGTGATGTATTAAAAATCGGACATCACGGGAGTAAAACATCAACATGCGAAGAATTTCTTAAAAAAGCTAATCCTGAAACAGCTATTATTTCTGTTGGAGAAAAAAATTCCTATAATCATCCAAGCAGTGAAGTAATAGAGAGATTAAATGAGTTGAAAATATCAATAAGAAGAACTGATAAGGAAGGCACTATTTCATTTATAAGCATTTAATTTTATTAAAACTGTTTAATAAGAATTAAAATTCTACTAAAATATTGATATGCTTTATATTCTTTATGGTCAACAATATCCAATGATTAAAAAAAGACTTAACAAGCTTTTAAAAGATAATCTTAAACTGGTTGACGAGTTTAATGTTTCTAAGCTAGATAATGACGATTGCGCGATTGATGATATTATTTATGAAGCAAGTATGCTTCCTATTGGATATGATAAAAAAGCCGTTGTTGTTGACAATGTTTCTTTCTTAGGAAAGAAAGCGAATAAAGAAGAAACAAACAGATTAGCTGAGTTTTTGAAATCGCTAGATGATTCTATAGACATTTATTTTATTGTTAGAGATGAAACTATCGATGAAAAATCTCCTGTAGTGAAATACGTTTATGACAACGGGTCTATTCTTAATTTTGTAAATTTAAGTGCAAAAGATTGGCCTAAATACGCCAAAAAATACTTCTTGGATCAAAATGTTAACATAACCGATGATGCTATAAATGAATTAATTTACCGCATAGACGGCGATTTAAACCGTTTTATTAATGAAGCTGATAAATTATGCTTATACAAAAACAATATTTCTTTAATGGACGTTTGCCTAATGGTGCCTAAACCAATAGAAGATGATGCTTTTCAGATTTCTAACGCATTATTTAAAGGTGACAGTGCAACGGCATTATCAATTTTCAGAGATCTAAAATTATTCGGATCAAAAAATATTGATTATCTAATTCCATTATTAGCAAATCAATTTAGATTCATATCCGAAGTATCTTATTTGTATGACAAAGGTCTTAGCAATGAAGAGATTGCACAAGAACTTTCTTGTAATCCATATCGAGTTAAAATTTCTCTTTCTAATAGACGATATCTTTCTCGTAAAAGAATAGCGTATGCTTTAGATGATCTATATTATTTAGATTATCAAATTAAAAGCGGCCAAATTGACCGCTTTTACGGAATAGAATTGTTTTTAATTAATTTTAATAATTAATTATTTAGCCATACCGTTAACAAGTTTTGCAAGAGCTGCTTTTTTACGAGCAACTGTGTTTCTTACATAAACGCCATCGGTAACACTTTTGTCGAGTAAACGAATTGCTTCTTTGAGTGCTGCATTAGCGGCATCGACGTCATTTTTCTCAACGGCGACTCTTACCTTTTTGCTAGCAGTAGCAATGCGGCTTCTAATAGCGACATTGCGTTGACGAGCTTTTTCGTTTGTCTCGATTCTTTTCATTTGTGATTTAATTTGAGCCATTATTTATTACCTCTTTATAATTACTTACATAAGTTTATCAAACTTATTGAATAAAACAACTTTTATTTAGTTTTTTCTACATTTTTTAGAATTAATATTTCTTCAACAAAATCGTTAATGTTGACTAATATAGCGTATTTATCTTCTGGAATTTGAATGTCAAATGCTTTATTAATTTCTCCTATAAGTTCAACATAAGACATTGAATCTCCACCTAAATCATTTATCCAGTGGTCATCATCGTTAATTTTGACACATGGAAGAAGAAGTATTTTAGCAAATATTTTTCTTACTTCTTTGATGATTGGTTCGACATCTTCCATTTTGTAGCCGTCAAAGTTTTTGATTTTCTTTTTAACTCCAAATTTAGCGAATGAGTCTTTGTTTTTTTCGACTAATTCTTTAACTTTAAATCTCTTAACTTTCATTGAAGCTGTTAATGGTAGTGGAACTTTGCTTATTAAGAATGATTTAACTCGTTTTTCGTTTGATAAAGAATTATTAATTTCATCACATTGTTTTTTTATTAAAACAAGATCATCTTCACTGACATCGTTATTAATTTCAATTACACATGTAATATCTTCGTGATGGTTTTTTCCATTTTTTATTCCAAGAACACAAACTTTTGTAACGCCTTTTATGTCTTTAAAATAATCTTCAAGTTCATCGGGATATATATTTTCGCCGTTTTCGTTGATAATAATATCTTTTATTCGACCTTTTAGATAATAATTTCCTGTCTCATCAACGCAAGCGATATCACCAGTTTTTAAGAAGCCATCTTCAAGCAATGGTTTTTGGAATTCCCCATTGATGATTTCTAGAGAGTGGATTGTGGGCGATTTAATCAATAGTTCACCTTCATTTGGGTGAAGTGCGCTTGTATTAGCGAGTTTATACTCGACGCCATGTAATGGATGGCCAATACTACCTTTTAAACGATATTCAACCATTGGAGAAAGTTCAACAGATGTGACACCAACTTCAGTCATGCCAAAACCATTGTATAGATTGTAACCAATACCATTTATTGTGTTTAATGTTTCGTTTGACAAATACCCTCCGCCAGAAATACAATAGCGAACTTTTTTGCCTAGAAGTTGATTTTGAACAATGCTCAAAGCCAATGATGTTGAAGCAGTACCTGCTTCTTCAGCAGTAATTTTGTGCGTATTAAATGCAATCATCTTGCTCAATAATTCTGCTTTCTTTGGGCCTTCTAGTTCTGCTTTTCGAACAACATTTTGAGCCAAGGAGTCCCAGAATAATGGAACGCTATAAACATGTGTTACATTACATTTTTGACAAACATTAAAAATTTCACTTGGAGATAGATCTTTAGGAAAAACTATATTTTTTCCAAAGAATGTATACCATA
>DNPJ01000003.1:5422-26507 GCA_003501485.1 Bacillota bacterium | reverse complement strand
TCTTTTACTTCATCGACAACACTATAAATCTTTGGTTCGAGTTTGTATTGTTGCGTAGATGTTAACGAATCAGCGCCGCTTGATGTAATTGTATAAAAATGATCTTCGCCTTCCATACCAGCTTGATAGAAATATGGTGTAGTTGAATCAGAGCCAACCCCTGTTTTTACATTGCCATATACGACAACACCGCCAGAACGAGAGCCAGCTGAAATGAGGCTTGCTTTAGGGAATGTGAAACTAGAAAAATTATTTTCCAATTGTTCCACTTGCGCGTATTTTCCTTGTACTAATGCAGATGCTGCAAACACAGCTTTAACTTCTTCCATTGTTGCAGGAGCGACAAAATCATCGGCAAGTGTGCTAACATTGCGTAACGAACCATCGCCAACTGTTACGAGTACTGTTTTAAGAGTAACATCGTGATTTGGCATTGTGAAATGTCCTTTTCCTCCTTCGTCAACAGATAATACTTCATCGTCGAGAAGAACGCCTGCAAATTCTTTGAGATCGCTTTTCATTTCGACAACAAAATCGACTCTTTCACCTGGCTCAAACATTCCTTTTTCATCACTTAAAGTAATTGATGAGCCTTGCTCTGCTTCGACTGAAACAGAAAATTTTGTTTCTTCAACAGTCACGCTAGTTGAAGAATTGTCACATGATGCTAATGTAGCACCAGTAAGCAATAATGCGGATAAAACTAATAATTGTTTTTTCATATTTTGCTTTTTCTAATTATTTTTTACCAGTTATATAATTAGATAATCTCCTTTCTGGTATTATTTTCGCTATCAATACGATTAACGATAGGTTTATTATATTTTTCATTTCAGTCATTGCAATATTTTTTCACAACAATGTTTCTCTTTTTCAAAGTGACATTTTTTAAAATATTTTTTAGATAGAATAGGCACAATATTAAATTAATTTAATAAGAAACATAATATTAGCAATAAATGGAGAATAAAAACCAATTCGTTAAATTACAACTTTTTTCGGTGTTTCATAAAATTAAATTTTCACCTGTTTTCATATTTTTTATAAAAACGCTTACAACTAATTTAAAATCTCTTGTCGTCTATGATAAAATACTTATAGGATTTTATATGGCGTTCGGAATTTTATATGACTATTTAATGGGACAAACAATTGATGCATATCAATATTTTGGTGCCCATTTTGAAAAACATGATGGTGTTGACGGTGTTATGTTTCGACTTTATGCACCTTGCGCTAGCGATGTATCAGTCATCGGTGAATGGAATAATTTTAATGTTTGCACAGACAAGATGAATAAGGTTGATATGAGTGGAACATTTGAACTTTTTATTCCTGGACTCAAGAACTATCAATCATATAAGTTTCATTTTAAAAATGCTTATGGTCAATATGTTGATAAAGCTGATCCGTTTGCTTTTTTTAGTGAATATAGACCAAATACTTGCTCAAGATTATTTGATTACAAAAACTTTATTTGGCATGATTATGATTTTTTAAAAAATAGAACTAGAAATTTTGATAAGCCTATGTCTATCTATGAACTTCATTTGGGAAGTTGGAAAGGACAAGTTGACGGAAGAAATCTTTCATATGAAGAAATAGCGGATTATCTCATTCCGTATGTAAAGGAACTTGGATATACGCATATTGAAATAATGCCTATTGTTCAATATCCTTTTGACGGTTCGTGGGGATATCAAGCAACAGGTTTTTATAGCGTTGATTCTCGCTATGGCAATCCAAAACAATTAATGTCTTTTGTCGATAGAATGCATCAAGCAAACATAGGAGTAATTCTTGATTTTGCGCCTGTTCATTTTGCAAAAGATGATTTTGCTTTATTTAATTTTGATGGAAATCATTTATTTGAATATAGTGACAACGATAGAATGTTTTCTCCTTGGGGCAGTGCCTATTTTGATTTAGGAAAAGATCCTGTTCGTTCATTTTTAATGTCCGCAATGAATTATTTTGTTAGTGAATTCCATTTTGACGGCATCAGAGTTGATGCTGTAAGCAATATGATTTTTTATGATGGAAACAAAGATAAAGGTCAAAATGATGGAGCAATCGAATTCCTAAAAAGACTTAATTCGTATATGCATGATAGGCACAGTTCTCTTATGATGATCGCGGAAGATAGTTCTGATTTTTATGGAGTCACGAAGCCTCTTAATCAAAATGGTTTAGGATTTGATTACAAGTGGGATTTAGGTTGGATGAATGATACGCTTAAATATTATTCCTTAGATCCTATTTATAAAAAATATGAACACAATAAAATAACATTTTCTATGGCTTATTTTTATAATGAAAATTTCTTATTACCATTCTCACATGATGAAGTCGTTCATGGAAAAGGAACAATGATAAATAAAATGTGGGGTGATTATTATCAAAAATTTGCTCTTTTAAGAAATCTTTACACTTACCAATACGCTCATCCAGGAAAGAAATTATCATTCATGGGTAACGAACTTGCTTCTTTTGATGAATGGAATGAAAAGAAATCTCTTCCTTGGGTTTTAAAAACTTATCCTATTCACGACTCAATTTCTCGTTTATTAAGAGATTTGAATCTTATTTATAGAAACCACTCTGCAATGTACTTGAATGAATATAATCCAAATAATTTTTCATGGCTAATGGTTGATAATAATAATGATTCTATCTTAGCTTTTGAAAGGTTTAATGAAGATGAGAGACTTGTTTTTGTGTTCAATAACACACCTAATTATTATGAAAATTATGAAGTAGGTGTAAATAAATATGGTTATTATGAGGAAATTTTTAATAGTGATAAAGATGTTTATGGTGGGAATAATCAATATAATGGTTTAAAAGCTAGGGCTACAAAATATGGTCCATATAACAAGCCATATAAGATTAAGATTAAAATTGCTTCTTTTGGAGCAATGATATTTAGATATAAGAAGGTAAGATAATATGCACATGTTTTCAAATGTAGAAGTATTTAAAGAAAGCTTCAAAAAACGTTTAGCGGCTAAGTATTCAAACAATATCGAAGATAGCCATATCACTGAACAATACGATATTCTAGGAGAAATGGTTAGAGATTACGCTAACTATGACTGGAGAAATGTTCGTGAAGAAGTAAGAACGGAAGATAAAAAACAATTAATTTATTTTTCAATGGAATTCTTAATGGGAAGACTTTTGATGAATAACTTGATGAATTTAGGAATATACGATGTTACAAAAAAAGGACTTGAGGAACTTGGAATCGATATAAACAAAATCGAAGACCAAGAAAGCGATGCTGGACTAGGAAATGGTGGGCTTGGCCGCCTTGCAGCGTGCTTTTTAGATTCAATTTCATCTTTAGGTTATCCAGTTCAAGGTAATTGTATCCGATATGAATACGGATTTTTCCGTCAATTGATTGATCATGGAAAACAATTTGAAATTCCTGACCAATGGTTAGCGGACGGATATGTATTTGAAGTAAGAAAACCAAAACATGCTGTTGAAGTTGAATTTGGCGGTTTTACTGAAACATATATGAAAAATAATGGTGAATTCGCTATGCGAACAGTAAATGCCACTCATGTTCGCGCAGTTCCATACGATGTTTCCATTATTGGTTATAAAAATAGAGTCACAAATACTTTACGTCTTTGGTCGGCTGAACCAAGCGAAAAGAACCTTCCAAAAAACACATCTTTTGAAAGTTATTTAACAACACTTAAAGAATTGTCACACGGACTTTATCCTGATGATTCAACAGAGCATGGTCGCATTTTAAGACTTAAACAACAATATTTCCTTGTTTCAAGCGGCCTTCAAAGTGTTCTTAGAGAACATTATAGACGTCATCACACTCTTCTTAATTTAGCGGATTATTATGTATTTCAATTAAATGATACGCATCCTATTTTAGCTATTCCTGAGTTTATGAGATTAATGATGGACATGTATGGATATGGATGGGATGAAACATTTGAGGTTGTTAAAAAATGTTTTGCTTATACCAACCATACAATTATGCAAGAAGCGCTTGAACGTTGGCCAATTAATTACGTCCAACAAGTTTGTCCTCGTTGTTATATGATCATTGAAGAAATTAACCGTCGCTTTAATCAATATATGAACGATAAAAATGTTAATGAATACGCAAAATATCAAATGCAAATTATTAAAGATGGACAAATCCATATGGCAAATTTAGCGATCGTTGCTTCTTTTTCTGTTAATGGTGTTGCAAAATTGCATACTAGTATTCTTGAAAACGAAACATTCAAAGATTTCTACGCTTTATATCCAGAAAAATTTAATAATAAAACAAATGGTGTGACTCATAGAAGATGGCTTATGTATTCTAATCCTGCTTTAGCGGAACTTATTAGTGAAAAAATATCGGATAAATGGATTTTGGACATGGAACATGAAATCGATAAATTTGAACAATTTAAAGACGATCCAATCGTTCAAAAACGCATTTTAGATATCAAACATGAAAATAAAATTAAATTGGCAAAATATATTAAAGAAAAAATGGATATTGACGTTGATGTTGATTCTATATTCGATGTTCAAATTAAACGTCTTCACGCATATAAACGTCAATTATTAAATATTTTCCATGTTATGTACTTATATCAACGCATGAAAAATGATTCTACTTTTAGAATTCATCCTCATACATTTATTTTTGGTGCGAAAGCCGCTCCAAGTTATGTTTATGCAAAGAAAATTATTGAACTAATTTTAGCAGTTGCAAACGTTGTCAATAATGATCCCGATATCAGTAAATACATGAAAGTGATATTTATTGAAAATTATGGTGTTACTTTAGCGGAACTCATCATTCCAGCCGCTGATGTAAGTGAGCAAATTTCAACTGCATCTAAGGAAGCAAGCGGAACATCAAATATGAAATTAATGATGAATGGTGCGATAACATTAGGCACAATGGATGGCGCTAACGTAGAAATTCATGACTTTGTTGGAGATGATAACATAGTTATATTCGGTTTATCTAGTGATGAAGTTTTATCTTATTACGCTAACGGAGGATATAATGTTTGGGATGAATATAACAACAATGAAAACATTAAAAAAGTTATGAATTCATTGTTTGATGGTCCGTGGGTTGATAAGCCAAATCGTTTCCAACTCATTTTTGATGAAATTATGAATAACAACGATTGCTACTTTATTCTTAAAGACTTCGATTCTTATGTTAAAGCACAAGAAAAAATCAATGATTTATATCTAGATCGAAGTAGATGGGCCAGTATGTGCATTGTAAATATTGCTAGAAGTGGATATTTCACAAGTGATAGAACTATCAAAGAATATGTTAATGATATATGGCATTTAACAAAGGTTGGAAACAATGAATAAAATTAATCTTGAACAACTATATAAATATCAAAAAGATTTAGATGACGAAATAGCTAACATACATCATGTTGATTATTCATCTACACACAAAAAAAGACTTCTAGCCCTTCTTGTTGAAATTGGGGAACTCGCTAACGAAACGCGATGCTTTAAATACTGGTCAAATAAAGGACCGTCACCAAAAGAGAGAATAATGGATGAATATGCAGATGGGCTTCATTTTTTCCTCTCTTTAGGCATACCATTAAAAACAACAAAATTCGAATATGAACTCAATAAAAATAGTGAAGATTTAACTGACCAATTTCATAAACTTTATTCTTTAATAACTATTTTGCAAACCAATTATAATTTGCATAATTATATTAAAGCTTTTTCATATTTTTTAAATCTAGCTTATAGTCTTGATATGACATCAAATGATATTGTTGATTCATATTTAGTTAAATTGAATGTGAATCACAAAAGGCAAGAAACAAATTACTAAAGATTAAAGAATATCCAAAAATACCATACAAAAAAAGCATCTCAACGAGATGCTTTGTTTTTATAAATATAACTATTTATATGAGACAGTGAATTTAATAGAAGTATCGCCGCTTGTAAGATTGTAGCTTACAAGATAACCTTTATCGTTCCATTCACTATTTTCACTTGAAGTGACTTTTCCTTCAGAATCTTTTGCTTCATAGCTATAAGAGAATCCGCTTCCTTTAGCGTATGTAGCGCCATCGATTTCTGCAACGAATTTTGCTTGATATGTGTTAACTAATCCGACATATGTAACAGCAGCAACATCTGTTGAAGTGAAAAGTTTAAGTGTTGTTGAGTAAGTTAATGCATATGTTTTATCATTAGCTTTTACTTCTGCGGAATTGTAACCATGATTTCCAACATTGGAAGCTGCTTCATGGAATTCAGCATAAGTGCATTTTGAATTACAACCGGCAAGGGCTAAGACTGCTCCTAAGGCCAAAATTGTTTTTGTTAATTTTTTCATTTTTTAATGACTCCTTTATAAAAATTATTTATCAAAGTAACGAAATAATCAAGATTATTTTATTAATGCTGCACCAGCAAATGATAATGCGCTAGCGAATGAATATGATCCGCAAAGAATAGCGCCGATTTGTGTTGTTACTTTACTTGCATCATCATAACCATTGGTAGAAGCGAAATTATATTTTCCAACAAACATAAAAACACCGGCAACGATTAATAATAAAGCTGCGACTGCAAGAACAATTTTTCCAACAATTCCTTTGCCAATAAAGCCAAATAAACCGAGAAGCACACTTAATGCAATAAGAATAAATCCTATTAAAAACAAAGCGGTTATTTTAATTTCATAAATTGTGGTGCTTGTGGTAACTCCCGCAATAGTTAAACTAGCAACTTCTTTGTATCCAAAGATTGCTTTAAATCCATCGACATCATAAGCGGATGTTTTAATAAATGGGCACAAAAATAATGTGATAGCAACGATTGCAAAAATCACCCCTGCAAGAATAAGACTTTTCCCAAATGTTGAACTTTTGACTTTTGATTTTTTCATAAATTATCCTCCTTCTTTTTTATAATATAAAAAGTTAGGAAATTTTTGTATAAATTTTTTAAAAAAATAAAAAGTCTCGATAATATGAGACTTGTTTATAATAATTTGTCGATTTCCTCTTCAGAATAGACATCGATATCATTTTCTTTTAGCAGTTTAGCGGTTATCCCCATTCCAGGTATTTTTTTATCTACAAAGTTACCATCATGAATTCTATGAGTACCACAAGAAGGAGAATTTTCTTTTAATACTGCTTTAGTAATTCCAAGATATTTGCATAAGGCCAGCGCTTTATGTGCACCTTTTTCAAATTCTCTTGTTACATTCTTTCCTTCTTTGTTAATAACTTGTGACCCTTTTATTTCGCTTGGAATTCTTGGAACTAGAAGGCCACCTTCACATTCTGGGCAAAAAAGCACTAAATCATATTTTTCCTTTAATTTTTCAACATTCGGATTGTAACATCCTTGTCCTTTGTAATTTACTTTATCGCCTACGAGGCACGCTGATATCAATATTTTTGCCATGCAATTATGATACACTATATTTCATAGAAAAAGCGATGATAACTTTTATATTTGCAATTCTGTGTTAAAATAAAAAAATGAAAATTGCTTCGTACGCATTTGTTATTATAGGAATGATTATAGCTTTAGTTTCTGGGATAACCGGAACAATTGTTATTTTTGATTGTTCAAATCCTTTATATATATTTTTATGTTTATTATCAATCATTTATTCTATTTGCTCTATTGTTATAGGATTTATAACATTATGGAGTTTATATAACGAAGAAAAGAAAAAAATTATTGGGTTTTTATGCATATTTATTTGTTCTTTATTGGGAGGAATCTTTTATTTTTGCTGGGAACCAATTTCTTATGCAGCTTTAGCTAGAAGAGCATCTTCAAAAAAGTTGCGCAATATTAATAATATAAACAGTGCAGAAAGAAATTTGTCTGATAGTGAAATTGCTCAAAAACTAGCAGAGCTTAAAAAATTAAGAGATGATAATTTAATTTCTCAGGAAGAATATATTAGAAAACGTAGAGATTTTTTAAGTCGTCTATAACTTTATGAAAAATAACAAAACCATCGATATCAAAATAGATAATACTATTTATTCAGTTAAAATTTTTTATAAACAGCAAAAAGGAATATATTTAAGATATAAAAATGAACAATTCGTTTGTACTAGTCCTTTTTTCGTTGATGATTCAAGGCTTATAAAATTCTTTAAAAAAGCAATTCCTTCATTAAATAAAAAAATTAGTAAAAAAAGCAATAAGGAGTCTCCGATTGGAGAAGATTACACTTATTTATTAGGTGAAAAGATAGATAAAGTTTTATCTCAAAGTGTGTTATTTGATATTGCTTATAAAAAACTAATTGAGTTAACTAGAAAGTATGAAAAGTTAATGAATATAGTTCCACCTTACAACGTTAGAATAAAAATCATGAATGGTAGATATGGCTCAAATTCTTTAAAAACGCATTCTATTTCGTATCAACTAGATTTAATACATTATAGCGAAGACATTATCGCATCGGTGGTCATTCATGAGCTTGCACATCATTTTCATAGAAATCATCAAAAAGCATTTTATAAATGTGTGTTAAAATATTGTCCTGATTACTACGAAAGAAAAAAGAAGCTTCGAAAAGGAATATATAAATAATGATTTATTACATTTCATCTAAACAAAATAGCAAAATCAAAGATCTATTATCTTTATATAAAAGTAATATAAGAGAAAAAGAAAGAAAATTTGTTGTTGAAGGTTTTCATCTTTTAGAAATGGCGTTAATTAACAATAAAGTCGAAGCAATTTTTACCTTGAAAGAAATAAATAGCATTCCAGAAAATATTCCACAATATATTATTAATGAAGATATTTTGAATAAAATAAGCTTATTAAAAAATTCGCAAGGCGTTTTAGCGGTAGTTAGTTTTAATGAAGAAAAACCAATTTCATCGAATAAAGTACTATATTTAGATGATGTTAGCGATCCGGGTAACTTAGGTACAATTTTAAGGACCGCTTTAGCGTTCTCGTATAAAGACATAATAGTTTCTAAAAATACATGTTCTATTTATAACGAAAAAGTCATCCAAGCCTCTCAGGGGGCAATATTTAAGCTAAATATCATCAAAAAGGATTATACATATTTAAAAGAATTAAAAGATTATCTGGTTATTGCAACCGAAATCAAAGGTTCGATTACTCTTGATGAGTTGGTCAAAAAAGATAAATTTGTCTTAGTATTGGGGAACGAATCTCATGGCGTTAGAAATGAAATATTATCATTAAGCGATATTAGGTTAAGAATTGATATTAAGGATATCGAATCACTTAATGTCGCTATTGCTGGAGCGATATTAATGTACGAACTAAAATAATTTTAATTCGTTTTTATTGCTAAATATTCTTAATAATATCGTTTTTGCATAAATTTGATTGAATTATTAACAATTGATTATGCTATAATCATAGTGCTGAGAAAAGAAGTAGTACCTTGGCAAACTGTTTAAATAGGGAATGTGGAATAGTGGAACCCACGTGTTAAATAGTCAAGAGAATTCACCTTGGAGCATTTCTATGTAATGTAGAACGTTGGTCGCGTTAAGACTTAGAGCTAAATTCAAAATTGAATGGAAAAAGGATGGCACCACGGAGAAATTCGTTCCTAGTGTCATTTTATTTTTGTTTATAGGAGGTAATTATGCTAGAAATTATTAAGAAAGTAGAAGAACTTAAGCAAGATATTATCAATAAAATTAAATCAGCAGAAGATAAAAATGCTTTAAGAGAAATTAATGAAAAAGACATGTCTAAAAAGTCGCCTTTGAGTGCGATGATGTCACATATTAAAGAGCTTAATGGCGAAGAAAAAGCCTCTTTTGGCCAAGCGATTAATAAGGCCAAAAAAGAAGTCGCTGAATTTTTCGCAAATAAAGAAAAAGAGATAAATGAAAAAGCTCTCAAAGAAAAACTCGATAAAGAAAAAATAGATATAACTTTACCTGGTGTCAACTACCATATGGGAGGAATCAACCCTTTTTATATGATTATGGATGAAATGATGGATATATTTGTTTCAATGGGTTACGAAGTAAAAGAAGGACCAGATGTTGAAACTGATTATTTCAATTTTGAAAGAATGAATATTCCTCACAACCACCCAGCTCGTGAAATGCAAGATTCATTCTATATCACCCCAAATACGTTACTAAGAACCCATACATCTCCCGCTCAAGCTCATGTAATGGATGAGGCAAAAGGCAAGCCTATCAAAATTATATGCCCGGGTAAATGTTTTAGAAGAGACGATGATGACGCTACTCACTCTCATCAATTTGGACAAGTTGAAGGGTTAGTAGTGGGAAAAAACATTAATTTTGGCAATTTAAAAGCCACGTTAGAACTTTTCTTGAGAAAAATGTTTGGCGAAAAACGTGAGGTTCGTTTCCGTGGATCGTATTTCCCATTTACAGAACCGTCTGTAGAAGTTGATATATCTTGCATGGAATGTCATGGAAAAGGATGCCCAATATGTAAAGGCACTGGATATATTGAAATATTGGGTGCAGGTATGGTTCACCCACATGTTCTTGAAATGTCTGGTTATGATCCTAAAGAGTATTCTGGATTTGCATTCGGCATCGGAATTGAACGCGTTGCAATGCTTAGATATGGTATTGATGATATTAGAAAAATATACCAAGGCGATGTCCGCTTTATAGAACAATTCACCCGCAAATAAGGAGCTAGATTATGAAAATATCATTAAATTTAATCAAAAAATATATTGATTTATCTTCCATAAGTGTTGATGAAATAGTTCATCGATTAACATTCGCAGGTGTTGAAGTTGAAAGTGTTACATCTCTTGCAAGCGGAAGCAAACTTGTTGTTGGTGAAGTACTTACTTGCGAAAATATGCCTGATAGTGATCATCTTCATTTAACTACAGTTAATGCTGGAAAATATGGAATTTTACATATTGTTTGTGGCGCTCCTAATGTTAGAAAAGGTCTTAAAGTAATTGTTGCTGTCGATGGATGCAAACTTCCTGGTGGAACAATTAAAAAAGGCAAAGTTAGAGGACATGAAAGCGAAGGAATGCTTTGTTCACTTCTTGAACTCGGCGTCGATGCTAAATTTTTAAGCGAAAAGCAAAAAGAAGGTATAGAAGAATTGCCTGATGATTTTATTGTTGGAAGCGAAAATGTTCTAGAACTTCTTGGTCTTGATGATTATATTCTTGATTTAAAACTTCTTGCGAATAGAAGTGATCTTTATAGCGCTTATAATGTTGCAAAGGAGCTTGGAACATTATTTGAAAAAGATGTTAATATTCCATCTATAAAAGATGAATGCAACTCATCATTACATTTTGATGTCGATTCAATGACACCATATTGCCCACAATTTTCAATAAGAGTGGTCAAAGATTTATCTGTAAAACCATCACCTAAATGGTTGAGTGATATTTTACGCGCCAACAACATTCGTTCAATTAATAATATTGTTGATATCGGTAATTATGTAATGTTATTAACAGGTCAACCATTGCATATGTATGACCTTGATAAACTTCCAAAGCAAGAATTAATTGTTAAAGATGATTATGAAGGAGAATTTGTTGCTCTTGACGAAAAAACATACATCCTTCAAAAAGGCGATATTGTTGTAACAAGTGATAATAAGATCATGTGTCTTGGTGGAGTAATGGGTTCAAAGATATGTGAAGTAGACGAAAACACTAAAAATGTAGCGATTGAGGCCGCTAATTTCGACTTCGCGAGTGTTAGAAGAACATCAATCCGCCTTGCACTTTCAAGCGATTCATCGATGAGATTTGTTAAAGGGATAAATCCTCACCAATATGATGATGTTCTTATTTTAGCTTCATCTTTATTAAAAGAATTATGTGACGCAAAAGAAATCGGAAACACAAACACATATTTAAAAGAAGAATATAAACCATTGTTTATCGAAACAACTTCTAATTATATTAATAATCGTCTTGGCACAATGTTTAGCAAAGATGAAATTATTAACGCTTTAAGACGTGCTTATGTGGAAGTTAAAGAAGATGGAAATAGATTGGTTTGTAAGATCCCTGAACATAGAATAGACATTTTAGGTGAAGCAGATTTAAGCGAGGAAGTTATCCGAATTTTGGGATTTGAAAACGTTAAAAGTGAACTTCCAAGCATGACCCTCTCTCTTGGCGGACTTGATGAAAGAATCTCAAAAAAACGTATCGTCAGAAGCTATTTAAGAGGTTTAGGAATTGACGAGCAACTCTCTTACTCTCTAATAAGAGAAAAAGAAACAAAAATGTTCAATTTCTTAAATAAAGATGAATGTTATAAAATTATTAATCCGTTAACTGATGAACATGAATATGTTCGTTCAAATATTTTACCATCGTTGATGAATATACTTTCTTATAACGTTAATCACGGAAACGATAATGTTGCTATCTTTGAAGTAAGCGATTTATTTACAAAAGAAAATAAAATGTGCTCACATTTAGCTATTGTCCTTTCCGGAAACGATTTAAGACAAAGCTATTTAGATGGAAAAGAGTATTCCTTCTATCACATGAAAGGTATTGTGGATGGATTATTAAAACTTTTCGGTATTGATGAAAAAAGATACACTTATGAAAGATCTTCTATTGATGAACTTCATCCTGGAAAATCAGCAATTATTAAAGCAGATGGCAAAGTTCTTTGCTTTTTAGGTGAGCTCCATCCAAATCTTGCCAATGAATATGGGTTAGGAAACGTTTCGCCAATTGTTTTAGAGATGAATTTGGATGTCTTATTCAATATAAGAACTTCACAAAAGAAGATGGAAAATATTTCTCGTTTCCCAGTTGTTAAAAGAGATTTTGCAATGGTAGTAAGCGATGATATAACCGCAAATCAAATCGTTCAAGAAATCAAAAAGGTGAATCGTGAATTAATTAAATGCGTCGATATATTTGATGTCTATAGGGGAGAGCATATTAAAAAAGGTTATTATTCCATAGCTTTCTCAGTTAGTTTCTCCTCTATGGAAAAAACTCTCACCGATAGCGATTTATCCGCTCTTCAAGAAACAATTATTAAAACACTCGAGAATAAATTTAAGGCTGAATTAAGAAAATGAGAATCAACGTTAATCAACTTTCAAAAAAACCATTAGAACTAGAAGAAGAAATTTCGATTCCCGAAAGTTTTAAATGTGTGTTTCCGCTTGTTTCGGTGAATAAATTAATTGCAAAAATTCATACATCTTCGTATGAAGATTTTGTTGATGTTTTTCTTGAAATTAAAGCGGATGTTATATTGAAAAGCGTATATTCATTAAATGATTTTCCTGAAACGATAACTGCTAAAGAAGAATATCATTTTGGCTCATCTTATGATGATGACGACACTGATATGATTAATATAAATTCAAACATTATTAATATGGATGAATACGTTTTGAATCTTTTATCTGCATCAATTCCAGTTTCGCCTAAAATAAAAGGTGAAAAGCTGCCTTCTAGTGGTGAAGGATATGTCGTCATGAGCGAAGAAGAATATGATAAGAGTAGAGATGAAAAATACGATTCGCGCTTTGACAAATTAAAAGATCTTGATCTAGATTAATCATTGTAGAAGAGATGCTAAAATGGGCATCTCTTTTTTTAATATTAGACTGATTTGTTGGCTACAAAAGTTAATGAAAAAAATCTGTTTATATCATATGTTTTGCAAATAATTAGTAGTTTAAAATTTTTAATACTTTCTACCAAAAAACAACTAATAATTAATTTTATAAAATAAAAATTATATTTTTCGGATGTACATCAACATTATTGACAAAATGTTTGTAAAATTTTCAAATTAGATTATTTACTTTCGCGCATATGTATTTGTATAATAATTACACAATAGTGGGACAAAGTGGGATATGTTATACGGTAATGCTCTTCATAGTCTAGATAGTAAAAATCGCCTTGTCATTCCTAGAAAATTTGTAAATGAACTTAGTAGTAAAATTTACATTCTCAAAGGATATGAAGGCTGTTTAAGCTTGTTTAGTGAAGAGAACTTTAAATCGTACATAAACAACTTGTCCAAATACGATTTTGAAAAGAAAAATTCACGTGATGTTATTCGTGTTGCTCTTTCAAGCGTTTATGAACTTGAAATCGATTCAAAAAATAGAATTCAGCTCCCTAGCGATTTGATTAACAAGTATCAAATATCTAATTGCTTGATGATTATTGGTGTGAATGATCATATTGAACTTTGGAATAAAGAAAAATGGGAAGAATATATCTCTGTTGCCGAGAAGAGTTATGAAGATAATTCTGAAAGATTATTAGGTGATAAAAATGACTAAGCATGTTTCAGTATTGTTAAATGAGGCTATTAATAATTTAGCCATTAAAAGCGACGGAGTATACATCGATTTAACTCTCGGCAGAGGTGGACATAGTAGCGAAATACTTAAAAGATTAATCAATGGTAAATTGTACGCTTTTGACAAAGATCAAGAAGCAATTGATGAATCAAGAAATAGATTAGCTAACATATCAAATCATTTCGAAATTATTCACGATGATTTTAAAAATTTCCGCAAAGACCTTGATGAAAGAAAAGTGTCGTATGTGGATGGTTTATTAGTGGATTTAGGAGTTTCATCTCCTCAATTTGATGAAAATGAAAGAGGATTTTCATATAGAAGTAATGCACGACTTGATATGCGCATGGACCAAAGACAAAATTTGGATGCCTACAAAGTTGTAAATGATTATTCATTACAAGATTTAACAAGAATTTTTAGAGAATATGGTGAAGAAAAATATGCTTACCAAATAGCAAAAGAAATCGTTAAGCATAGAGAAAATAGCCCAATTGAAACGACATTTGATTTAGTGGATATAGTAAAAAAAGTTAAACCTCAAAAAGAGCTTAACAAAAAAGGGCATCCAGCTAAACAAATATTCCAAGCAATTAGAATTGAAGTAAATGATGAATTGGGCGCATTGAAAACAATGATAACTGATGCGATTAAATCATTAAATGTAGGCGGAAGATTAGTGATTATTTCTTTCCACTCTTTGGAAGATAGAATTGTTAAAAACGCATTTAATGAAGTTAGTAAGATAGAAGGGAATAGACATAATGTGTTTTTTATCCCAACAATCGAAGATGAACCAAAATATAAACAAATTGGCAAATTGATTACACCAAGCGAGGAAGAAATGGAGATTAACCCTCGCAGTAAATCAGCAAAAATGCGAGTTTTAGAAAGGATTAGACTATGAAAGATAAATTATTCAAACATGGCAAAAGTCAATCATCTTTCTTTTGGAAAAAGTTTCTAATTATTTCGTGTATTGTTGTTTTATTTGTGGCTTTAGTAGCGGTTCCAGTGACAATTTGCATTCATCTTCAAAGCAATATACATTGTTCAATTTTGGACACAACATTTTCGTTTGTTAAAAATTTGATATCAGCCATATAATGGCTATTGATAAAAAGTTCATTGCAATAATAACTTGGAATATATAAAATATATTAATAGTTATGGAAAAATCTATTGCTTTAGTACAATTAACCGATTCAAAGTTAAAACTTATTATTGGAAATGTTATCGATAATAAGCCGGTTTTAGTATATTCAACAGAAAGACCTCTTAGATCAACAATTTATCGTGGGAATATTAAAAATTTTGCTAATTTAACTGAAATCATTAAGTCGTTAACAGAAATTGTCGATGTTGATTCTAAAATTAGAATTAATTTAAGTGATGCGGTTGTTTTATTGCCTCCAATCGAATTTAATGTTTATCAATCAAATAAAACAACGAATGTTGTTAGTGCAACAAACATTATTCAAGCAGTTGATATTATTAACGTGATTTCTATGGTTCGAAAAGAAGAGATCAAAGATGGAGACAGAATTGTTGATATAGTTCCTGATTACTATGTGCTTTCAGATAACAGGTCATCGGTTCGTCCTCCGGTTGGTGAAGCTTCTCAAATTTTATCTATTCAGGCAAAGGTTCACACTCTTCCTGAAGGGCTAATTAACACATATGAGCAACCATTTGTATCTGCCGGAATGAGAATTAGAAATTTTGTATGTGAACCATATGCAATTGCATCTTTAGTGAAAAGTAAAAAAGGTTTTCCGTCCTCATATCTTCTTATTGATATCGAAGATGGACTTACGTCATTGACGCTTGTATCAAATGGTTCTCCAATTAAATCAAAATATTTTGAAAGTGGATATAATGATTTAATCGAATCAATTATTAATTATTTTGGTGTCGATTTCTCTGAAGCTGAGAATTTAATAAGCTTATACGGCATCAATGATAGAGATTTGAATTTTGAGCCAATCATAGCGACTGTAAATGATAAAAAATTTACACCAAACGATTTAAATGAAGCTATCAATTTGTTTTGTAAGGATTATTTCTTAAAAATGAATGCTTCATACAATTCTCTTGTAAATGGATTTTTAGTTACTGTTAAAGAAGCACCAGTTGTGTTTTGTGGAAGACTAACAGAAATAAATGGTTTTGAAAAATTATTAAGTGATAACTTTAAGGAAGCGAAATCTAAACATTTCTTAAAACCAGACACTATTGGCGCTAGAAAAAGCGAATATAGTGCACTGATAGGTGCATTGCTTGTTAGTGAAAACAATAAAGGATCTTTATCCGAGCAACAAGCTAAAGTTGCTCCGATTAGTAGAATGAAAGAAAACAAAAAAGCAAAATAGGAGGAAATCCCATGTTTGAAGATTTAGATAATTTTGAAGCAGTTGCCCGTATCGTCGTCGTCGGTGTTGGGGGCGCTGGTAATAATGCGGTTAATAGAATGATTGACGAAGATATTTCATCTGTCGAATTTTATGTTTTAAATACTGATAGACAAGCTTTAGCTACATCAAAAGCTAAAAATAGATTAGTTTTAGGCGAAGAAATTACCCAAGGTCTCGGTGCTGGTGGGGAACCATCAGTTGGCAAAGAGGCAGCGGAAGCAAGCGAAGAAGATATACGCTCAATTGTTAAAGGTGCAAATATGGTTTTTATTGCAGCTGGTATGGGCGGCGGAACAGGAACAGGCGCTGCTCCTGTTGTTGCTCGCATTGCACGCGAAGAAGGTGCTTTGACTGTTGCTATCGTAACTCGTCCATTCACATTTGAAGGTAAAAAACGTATTGCAAATTCTGTTGAAGGACTTAACGAACTTAAAGAAGCAGTTGATTCAATAATTATTGTTTCAAATGATAAATTGCTCATGGTTAATGGAACTGCACCAATATCAGAAGCTTTTGCAGAAAGTGATAGAGTTCTTGCTCAATCTGTAAAGACTGTTACTGATTTGATTCTCATGCCTGCGGTCATCAATCTTGATTTTGCTGATGTTAAAAAGACGCTTGAAAATTCTGGTATTTCCCTAATTGGTTTTGGTACTGGAAGCGGTCCAAATAAAGCTCAAGAAGCTGCCCAAAGTGCTATTTCATCGCCTCTTCTTGAAGCAAGTATCAATGGAGCAAGGCGTGCTATTTGTGCCGTCACTTGCGGAAAAAGTGTTTCATTATTCGAAGCGCAAGAAACAGTTGATCGCATTATTGATGCTGCAGGAAATGCAGTTGATGTTAAATTTGGTGTTTCAATTAATGATCAATTAACCGACCAAATTCTTGTAAGTGTTATTGCAAGTGACTTCACAGATGATTTTGATTTCACAGCCGTTCCTACATTTGATAAATCTCAATTGTTTAAACAACATGAAAATCAAGTTAATGAACAAAACAAAGACGTTGTTCCTCCTTTAGTAAACACTGATGAAGATAATAGTGAGCAACATGTTGACGAAGAGAACAAAAAAGATGAAGAAGATGATTTCTTACCTTCTTTCTTAAAAAGCAAAAATATATTCTAGTCTATGAAAAGAATACCTTTATTATTAACAATTACTTTACTTGTAACAGGATTATCAGCTTGTGATAAGCAAAACGCAAATAGTACAAGTGAAGAGTTATTTGTTAGCTCTTATAATCCTGAAGAAATTTTTAATGGTTATTATAAAGGATTAACAAGTTGGAAGAATGGTATTGATTTGAAAAACCAATTATATGAAATTGTATACCGTGATTATCACGCAATAGCATACAATGAGAATGGTTCTAACTGGGATACAAATAGAAACGCCGATCAATCTTTGACTGATTTTGATAAAGTACATCTTCTTTATAGTGATGTTGAAGAATATAAAATAACAGGAAATAATTCAACTAATTGGCAAAGAGAACATTGTTGGCCTGCTTCGCTTATGACTGGACTTGGAACAGGCGATGCCGTTAAAGAACTTGGCACAGCCACTGATTTTCATAACCTTTATGCTTCATATAAGTCAGGAAATTCGTCGCATTCGAATAATTGTTATGGAAATATTGGTGATGATGAAAATGCTTATTATGTCGGTACAGCTAAAAGTAGAGACGATGATCCATATACTGATATTAACGAAGCTGCATTTGAGCCTGGTGATAAAGATAAAGGCAAAGTGGCTAGAGCAATCTTTTATATGGGCTTAATGTATGGAAAAGATTCATGGGTTAAATCCGTCGATAAAGAAGGGCATAAACTATCTACCGGATTAAAAATTGTAAGTAAAACTTCAGGCATTAAATGCAGTTTAATGTCTGCTCAAATGGGCAATAAATGCCATCAAAATCTTGAAGATTTAATTGAATGGAATAATAATTTCCTTCCTGATAGACTTGAATATCAGCACACAAACGTTGTTCAAAGTGAACAAGGGAACAGAAATCCCTTTGTTGATTTTCCAGGATTGGTAGATTATGTTTACGGAAGTAAGCAAAGACAAAAGGGAAGCTTGATCAACATTCCTAACGCTTACGATATTCTTGATTTAGGAAATGATAAAATTCATAATTTAGCCGTCAAGAATGTTAGATATGCATATGATGGCGGAGATATATTTGATTCTTCAAAAGATTTAGAAGTTTATACAGTCACAAATTCATTCAAAGTTGAAAAAACTGATAAATATCTAGTAAGTGGCATTAATGATAATGAATCTCTATCCTTTGAACAAAATGGAAAATTAGTAACGATTTTATATGACAACGATTTAACATATTCATACAATATCAACGTTGCTCCTAAAGAATGGAATGAAATGAATTACAAATTCACAATGCTTCCAAGCGGATTAACAAAAGGACAAAATAAAATTTCTTATAATGGAGTAACTTGGAATATTGATTTTGGTGACGCTAAAACAGTGAAAGCTCTCGATAGAAATGGTGAACAATATGGTGTTATTATTGGTTCAAAATCGTCACCTGCAAATAATATTTCTCTAGAAACAGAAAATGATTTCAGTTATGAAAATAATTATGTTATTAAGAAAATATTCATTGAAACAAATACTGCGAACAAGTATTATGGGTCGTATAATATTATAATGAGTATTGGCGATAAAATTGTTTATTCGAATAGAATTAATAACATTGCTGATTCATCTCTCCAAACAGTGGGCATCTCACTTGAAGGAATTAATCAAAAAATTGGAAAGGTGAAAATTGATATTACCAATGTATCTACCGAATTTCGAATTGGTAGAGTTGGAATTCTTGTTGACAAAACAAGAGGATAAAACGCTAAGACGAAGACACGTTTCTTAATCCCCTTTAGCGAGATAGGGATGGTGAAAGCCTATCAAATTATTAAGAAATATCACTTCCGAGCACATCTTCTGAAACATTATTAGGAAGATCGACTTGTCTACGTTAAAAGACTAATAACGAGTGCTATAACAAAGTTATAGAATTAAGGTGGTACCGCGTTAGTTGCGCCCTTAAAGGCGCTTTTTATATGGCTTAAAAAAAGGAGAAAAATATGGAACTGAAGAAAACATTATTAATGCCTAAAACTGACTTTGAAATGCGTGGCAATTTAGCTAATAAAGAACCATTGCTTGTTAAGAAATGGCAAGATGAACATTTGTACGAACAAATGCTTAAAAATAGAGAGGGTTGCAAAGAATATGCGTTTCACGATGGCCCACCGTACGCTAACGGAGATATGCATTGTGGACATATGCTTAACCGTATTTTAAAAGATTTAATTGTTAGATATAAAACTATGTCGGGCTATTATGTTCCATTTATTTTTGGTTTTGACACTCATGGACTTCCAATCGAAGTACAAGTGACAAAAAGTGGTGTTAATAGAAAGACGACACCAGTCGATGAATTCCGTCAAAAATGTCGTGAATATGCCTTAAAACAAGTTGCACACCAAAAATCACAAATTGTTCGTTTGGGTGTTATGGGTGATTATGATCACGCATATTTAACGCTTAATAAAGATTTTGAAGTTCAACAAATTGAAGTTTTTGCCAAGATGGCCTTAAGAGGTTTAATTTACAAAGGACTTAAACCTGTTTATTGGTCATGGAGTAGTGAGACTGCCTTAGCAGAAGCTGAAATTGATTATAAAGATGTTAAATCATATGCAATATATGTTGCATTTGATGTAAGAGATGGAAAAGGCGTTGTTCCAAATGGTTCAAAAGCAGTTATTTGGACAACAACTCCTTGGACTCTTCCTGCCAACCTTGCTATAAGCGTTCATCCTAGATTCGAATATGGCTTATATCATACAGAAAAAGGCGATTTAATTTTATTAAAAGAGTTTAAGGATCGTCTACAAGAAGAATTAGGCTTAAAAGAATGTGAAGAATTGAAAACATTCCAGGGAAAAGAATTAGAAGGCGTTGTAACAAAGCATCCTTTCTATGATAGAGACTCAATTATAATTGTTGGTGAGCACGTCACTAACGAAAGCGGCACTGGTTTAGTTCATACTGCACCAGGACACGGTGTCGATGACTTTACTGTTTGTCAAAAATATGGAATTCAACCATATTGTCCAGTTGATTCCAGTGGACGCTTGACAAGTGATTGTGGTGACAAGCTAGCGGGCTTATTCTATGAAGACGCTAATAAAGTTGTTTTAAATATTATTAAAGATAATGGTTCTTTGCTAAAATGTGATGAAATAGTGCATAGTTATCCTCATGATTGGAGAACTGGAAAACCACTTATTTTTAGAC
>DNPJ01000003.1:5147-5404 GCA_003501485.1 Bacillota bacterium | reverse complement strand
GTCCGTTATTTTTAGAGCTACTCCTCAATGGTTCTGCTCAATTGGAAAAATACGCGATGAACTACTAAACGAAATTGATAAGGTTAATTGGTTCCCAAGTTGGGGTCATGACCGCATTGCTAATATGGTCAAAGATCGTACTGATTGGTGCATTTCTAGACAAAGAATATGGGGCGTCCCAATTCCAATTATTTATGCTGAAGACGGAACTCCGATTATTGAACAAGTTGTTTTTGACAATATTGTAAGCAAATTCA
>DNPJ01000003.1:0-5096 GCA_003501485.1 Bacillota bacterium | reverse complement strand
AGAATTTGGAACAGACGTTTGGTTTACCAAAGATGCAAACTTTTTCTTACCGGAAAATTATAAAAATGAACATTCACCAAATGGCGTTTTTACTAAAGAAAAAGATATTATGGATGTTTGGTTTGATTCAGGTTCATCATTTAATGCGGTAATGGTTAAAAACCATCACCCATTCCCAGTTGATTTATATTTAGAAGGTGCTGACCAATTTAGGGGTTGGTTTAATTCCTCGTTAACAGTCTCAGTAGCTTGCTATGATAAAGCTCCATATAAAAATGTTGTTACACACGGCTGGGTTCTTGATGAAAAAGGTGAAAAGATGTCCAAATCTAAAGGTAATGGTGTAGATCCAAATAAAATGGCAAATATTTATGGTGCAGACATACTTCGTTTATGGGTTTCAACTGTTAATTATCAACAAGATGTTAGAATAAGCGAAAACCTTTTGAAACAAGTTGCTGAGCAATATCGTAAAATTCGTAATACTTTTAAATTCCTTTTAGGAAATCTTTCTAATGGTGACAATTTAAAATTTGATCCAGTTAAAGATAAAGTAGATTCTTATGAAGTGGTTGATAAATTCATTCTTGCAAGACTTGAAGAAGTTAAAAATAGCGTTATTGCAAGCTTCGACAAATTCGATTTTGCAAATGCCGTCACAAAAATTATGACATTCATGTCAACTGACCTTTCAAGTTTCTATTTGGATATTGGTAAAGATATTCTTTATTGCAATAGTGTTAATTCTCTAAGAAGAAAACAAATGCAAAATGTTATTTATAAAGTAAGTGATGAACTTATGAGAATGCTTACTCCAGTCCTTCCATTTACAATGGAGGAAGTCTATAAAAATATGCCAAATTATGACGGTAGATCTGCTTCCTTGCTTGATTATCCAAAAGAAAGTCACGAATATTCAAAAGATATTCTTGATCAATATGCAGCATTTTTATCATTTAGAAATGATGTTAATAAGTCAATTGAGGAAAAACGCGCTAACGGGGTAGTCGGTTCTTCTCAAGAAGCACTTATTGTTACACCAGATTATAAAGTTCTTCATGACACTGGTTTAGACAAAAATCTTGATGAACTAGCTAAATTGTTAATTGTTAGTAAAGTTGAAATTAATAATTCATTAAAAAGTATTGAAGCCCATCATATAGATGCCGTTAAATGTCCACGTTGTTGGAATTATGTCGATAAACTCGAACAAATTGACGACGATACATTTGTCTGCCATCGTTGCGCGGAGGTTTTAAAATGAGCGATAAAGCCAAAACAATTTTAAAAAAAATATTTTTCTCATATACCTGGTTAGCGTTAGTGGTTTTTGTCGTAGATATTACCACAAAATGGGTCGTTCAAAATAATCTTGCTGATAACGAAGAAATTGTCCTGATTCCTAATTTTTTGTGGATTACAAAAACACACAATCTAGGTGCAGCCTTTTCTCTTGGCAATGGAGGAGAAACATGGATGAGAATACTTTGGATAGCGATATCTTTAATTATGTCAGTTGCAATTTTGATTTATTACATTAAACAACGCAATAAAGTAAATGGATGGTATAAAGCAGCATTAATGCTTATGTTTGCTGGAGCTGTTGGCAATTTAATTGATCGTGCTTTTTATTGGAACGGAATCGTAGGTTTTGATGGCGTAATAGATTGGATTAAAGTCACGAAAAATTTTCCAGTATTTAATATCGCTGATAGCGCGCTTGTTATCGGGGTCATTATAATTATCGTTTTGATTGTCATTGAACTTATTAAAGATGCGATTAAAAAAGGTAAAAGCGGTGCATACGAACTCACTCCTGAACAATATAATGAAAAAATGAAAAAGGAAGAAGAAAATAAAGAAAACTCTTCTAATAACGATGAAAACAATAAAGATAAGTAACGAATATATATCTTATAGGCTCGATAAAGCGCTTAGCCTTATTTTGGGCGATATTTCTAGAAATAAAATTCAAGAATACTTAAAAGATGGATATATCTTAGTTAATAATAAAATTGAAAAACCATCATATAAACTCGAAGAAAATGATGAATTGTTAATAAAAGATTTCCCTAAAGAAGAATCGTCTCTTCTCGCTGAAAATATCCCTTTAGATATCGTTTATGAAGATGATGATGTGATTGTCATAAATAAGCCTGTTGGTTTAGTTGTTCATCCTGGAGCCGGAAACCATTCCCATACAATGGCAAATGCTTTGAAGTTTTATAGTGATAATCTTTCATCGATTAATGGCGATTTTCGTCCGGGTATTGTACATCGACTTGATAAAGATACTGCGGGTTTAATTATTGTCGCGAAAAATAATGCTACTCATGAATTTTTATCATCGCAATTAGTCGATCACACATTAGGAAGAAAATATTACGCCCTTGTTTTAGGGTCTTTTAAAGAAAATGAAGGTAAAATCATTGCTCCTATTGGAAGAGATGACAAAAACCGTCTTAAAATGGCTGTTGATTTAAAAGACGGCAAAGAAGCAGTGACGAATTTTAAAGTAATTAAACGATATAACGGCTATACTCTTGTCGAATGTGTTCTTGAAACCGGACGAACTCATCAAATTAGAGTCCATATGGATTATATTCATCATCCAGTCATTGGTGATCCACTTTACGGAAAAGGAAATAGAATAATTTATAAAGACGGACAGCTTTTATTTGCTCACGAGATTAGTTTTATTCATCCTAAAACAAAAAAGAAGATGACTTTTAATGTCAATCTTCCATCATATTTTACTGAAGTATTGAAAAAATTATAATTACTTAATTATTTCTTTATAATTGGCAAAATTCTTCTTAACAATTTTATTTAATTCATCAATTCCATATGTTTTGATGAATTTTTTTGCAAAATTATTCACTTTTGTGGATGCTCCAAAAGGAATGTCCATTTTATATTTATCACTTAGCTTTTCCATCTTTTGTAAAAACGAATACCTAGCGATAATACTTGCAACAGCAACAGAAGGGAAATATGATTCTCCTTTTGTTTTGAAATTGATGTTACTAACAATATCTTTTGTGTCGCTTAAATATGCATAATATTTATCTTTTTCTAAAAACTGATCTACAAATATGTTGTCTATGTGATATTTATTTTTCAAATTGAGCAAAACCTGATTATGCATTTTGGTTTTCATTTCATTTAAATTTATTCCTTCATCGTGGAGTTTATTATATTTTTCATTTTCTAACGATAATTGTGAATAAGGGAACTTATTAATCAATATTTTTCCTAGTTCTTTGATTTTTTCATCGGTAAGCTTTTTGCTATCATCAACTCCTAATGATTTTAAATAAGCAATATCGCTTTTTCTTACCAAACTTGCCGCAACACAAATTGGACCAAAAAAATCGCCTGTGCCTACTTCATCGCTTCCAATTTGATCATCTAAATTGAGCCAATGGGCGTTTTTTAATTTGTTTTTAGATGTTGCTATTTCGGCATTTTCATCCCAAAGTCTTGCTTCTTTTAAAGCATTAGTTCCGATAAATGTAACTTTGTATTCGTTTTTCTTATTCACATATATGGTGATGCTTGTGCCGTTTTTCTTTGCAAAAAACACTATATATTCATTGTTGTTTTCTTCTTTAAAAGACTTATATTGATTTTCAATTTTATCTTTCAATTTTTCGTTAATTTTAATTGAGACGATTTCTTTTTTGTTCATATTTTTATTTTACCACAACTAAATGTTTCCTTATTATCTAATAGTCAATTTTTGTATATTTTATTCAAAGAAAATGATTTATTTTATCAAAATGGTCGATTTGAATTTATAAAGAGGCCGGATGAAAATACAGCAAGTTAGCGGATGGTCTTCATCTATAAACAATAATTTAAAAAACTGAACGATAATCGCTAAAGCATATATCAAATCAGTTATAAATGAAAATATTTACAAAATTGCTGTTGTAAAAAGGAACAAGAACAAAATTGAATTGTTACTAAAATCTTTACAAGAAATAAGGCCGCAACTAATTTAATTATAGCAAATAATTTTATTATAAAAATGGTGGAGAAGGTGCAAAACACTATGTGTTATATACGGATTATGTAATGCCGCATATAAAAGACCCGATGGAGTTTATGTTGATTCAATAACTTCTTTGAAGAACTAATTGATTAACTATGTTAATATTTATATATGCTTGATATATATGCGACTTTAGAAATTAAACAAATACTCGATGAAATATCTTCGTACTCAAAAAGTGAAGTATCAAAAAAAGATATTTTAAATATGAAGATGTTTTCTTCTATTAATGAAAATAGAATTGCTTTAAAAGAAGTTGATGAAATGTCATCGCTAATTTTACGTCGCGGAAACATCCCCATAAATGTTTCATTTGCGATTGATAAAATCATTGATACATCAAAAAAAGGAGGAATTCTTTCTCCTC
Organism: Bacillota bacterium; assembly: GCA_003501485.1. Taxonomy (GTDB): domain Bacteria; phylum Bacillota_I; class Bacilli_A; order RFN20; family CAG-826; genus Fiminaster. The sequence goes on along the minus strand of DNPJ01000003.1, from coordinate 672 downwards.
TTGATTTTGAACATATTGCGAATGAAATAAATAATGCATTAAATCTTTTAAAATATTTTGCAAGAAGCGAAAATGCCTTATACCCAACTCTTAATAGGATTAGTGATAAGTTGATAGATTTATCATTTTTAGAAAAAGAGATTCATTTAGTAATTACACCTAATTTATCTATAAGTGATAATGCATCAGTTGAATTATATAAAATTCGCCAAAACATTATTAAAAAAGATAAAGATATTCACATATTAACTTTATCGCTTTTAAACAAATATAAAGATTATTTGAGCGAATCAACAATATCGATTAGAAACGGACATTTTGTTCTTCCAATTAAAAGCGGATTTAAAAATAAAATAAGCGGTATCATTCATGATATTTCCGATTCAGGGCAAACAACATTTGTCGAACCTGCAGCACTTGTGGAATTATCGAATGAAATATATTTGCTTCACAAAGAAGAAAATGAAGAAATAAGACTTATTTTAAAAGAACTTTCAAATAAAGTAACATTAAATGCCGATGCATTAATAAATAACGCAAGGATCATAACAAAATTAGACTTTGTTTCTGCAAAAGCGATGTATGGAAACCAGCATGATTGTTTTGTTGCATCTTTAGTGGATGAACGCATTATTGATATTAAAAATGCTAGACATCCATTAATTGATAAAA
>DNPJ01000004.1:12840-19410 GCA_003501485.1 Bacillota bacterium | reverse complement strand
TAAGCAATTTTTAAATTTGACACGCTTACAAAGAACCAATCTGTAAATGGTTTGGTTCTTTTTTAAAACCATCATATTTATTAAATTGATGCATAATTTTCATCTTTTCATATTTATAAAAATAGCGATATAAAAAATCCTTTATCTCTTTATAAGAGAAAACAAAATGTAAGCGCTTGAATAATTTGCTTCACTAGTGTATAGTATTAACACAAAAACGGAGGACCTTTATGTCATTTACATTAAAATATTTAGGTCAGGAAAAAACTTTTGATAAAAATGTTCGCCTTCTTGATCTAATCGAAAAAAACGATAAATCGATCATCTGCGCTCGTGTTAACAATCGTGTTCGCGAATTAACATACGAAGTATATTATGACGCCACAATTGAATTTCTCACTGTTAAAGATGTCGATGCAATTAAAATCTACGAAGCCTCACTTCGCTTTGTAGTCGCAATGGCTTTTGCTCGCGCTTATCCAAACTTAAAAATTAGATTTTGTTATAACGTTTCACGTTCAATTTTTGTCCAAATTATCAATGGCAAAAGCAACATGGATATGCTCAGAAATATTGAACATGAAATCAACAAGATTATCGAGGCTGATTATCCACTCAAACGTTTTGTTGTTTCAAAAGATGAAGCAAAAGAAATCTATATCAAAAATGGCCAATTAGATAAATTAGATATTCTTAAATATAGACCTGAAAAGACTGTTCACTTATATGATTGCGATGGCTATTTAAATTACATGTTCTCACACATGGTTCCATCAACCGGTTATTTAAAAGAATATAGAATTAGAATGTATTCACCTGGATTCATTCTTCAATACCCACGTTCCGAATGTGGCGGACAAATTCCAGAATTCGTTGACGCTCCAACATTTGGAAAAACTCTTAAAGAATCACATGAATGGGGTAAAATTGCAGGCGCTGACTCTGTCGCGGGAATCAATCAACACATTGCTCATGATGGCGTTATTGATTTTATTCAATTATGTGAAGCTCGTCATAATAGAATGCTCACAGAACTTGGTGATATGATTGAAGCAGATATTTCAAATATTCGTCTTATTTGTATTGCCGGTCCATCTTCAAGTGGAAAAACAACATTTGCAAATAGATTAAGAATTGAACTTATGTCACGTGGTTTAAAACCAATTCGTATTTCAATAGATGATTATTACTTGCCAAAATCACTTGCTCCTATCGACGAAGATGGAAAGCCAGATCTTGAAAGCATCGAGGCTCTCGATATTGAATTATTCAATAAAGATATGCTTGCTCTTATTTCAGGCGAAGAAGTGCAACTTCCAAAATTTGATTTCAAAATTGGAAAACGTGTACCTGGTCGTAAACTAAGAGTTGGTGAAAACGAACCAATCATTATCGAAGGTATTCACGCGTTAAATGAAAGAATGACAACGCTTATTCCAAAGCATCAAAAATTCAAAATCTTTATCGCACCACAAGCACAAATCAATCTTGATAATACAAATCCTATTTCAATTACAGACCTTCGTTTATTGCGTCGTATCGTCCGTGATTACAAGTTCCGCGGTGCTTCTGCTGAAGAAACAATGTCAATGTGGCCAAGCGTAAGAAGAGGCGAATTCAAATGGATCTATGATACACAAGAAGGCGCTAATTATGTATATAACTCAATGCTTTCATATGAATTATGCGTAATGAAAAAATACGCTCTTCCACTACTTCAAGCAATTGAACAAGAAAACCCATATTTCCCAATTGCTGAAAGACTAATTCGCATGCTTAAATATTTCGATGACATGCCAGATGAATGGGTACCATGTAATTCACTTATGAGAGAATTCATTGGTGGATCTTGCTACGCTGATTAATCAAAACAATAAAGAAAACGCTCAAGCATTTGCAAGAGCGTTTTTTATATATCAATTTTATTTGTTTAACGTAAATAAACGGAAATATTTCAACCCCACATATAAGCTATCATCGCTTTTAACTGAATAAATAGGGCAAATATAAGAATCAAAATTATAACTCAAATCCTTACACGCAATTAATGTATAACTTGAATATTCTTCATATTCTTCCTTTTTAATATTATCAGGATGATAAAAATAAGCTTCTAAAGTTATGTCGTAAACAATTTTATAAACACCACTATCGCAATATGTTTTGTCCTTGTAAGTAAATGATGAAGGAAATTTTAAATGGTTTAAATACGAAGGAAATGTTGTCTCATTATTATTTTGTTTTTGTTCAATTGTAGCGTTGTTCCCACATGAACATAATAAAGTCAATAGAACTAATAAAAATGTCTTTTTCATAATTATTTCGTTTCATTTATTGGAGTATAAATTGCCGCTGAATTATATCCAACATATAAAATATCAAAATTATCTTTTTCAGTATACAATGGAACTAAATATGGTGTGGGAGATGTTGTACAATTAGTTCCATAGTAAATTACCAAATCTTTATCCTTGATTAACTTAAATTCTTCATCCGAGACCTTTGATGGATCGTATACATATAATCTTAAAACCAAATCGGTTGGATAAGGAATGTAATCGTGTTGATAACTAAGCCTATATGTTCTTGAATGATAATCAAATTCTTCGCAAATGCAAAGCCATGGAGTTATTGGAATTAATGTGTCTTTGTTATCTGTTGTGCTGCTTATTGTACATTCTTTGCTTTCGCAAGATGCAAGTAGAATTGCTGCAAGAAATACTGTTATTAATTTTTTCATCTAAAAATAGCCATACTGCCAATGCAAATCCTTCCTTTATTTTAAATTAATTGGTTTGAAGATTGAAGCATAAAATCTATATTTGTTAATTGAAAAAGTAAATGCAACATATCATCTACTCGCGTTGCAATTACCTTTTCAAGTTGATTTGTAATTTAACTTCCCCATCATGTCGAGGCGTTTTGATCGAATTAAGTAATGTTCTATATTGGTTTCGTTAAGAAACATTCAAAATAATTATCATATGTATAATATATGTTCTTTTTTCTTTTTCTTTGTCTTATAACCATTGTCAATTAAAGAAATTTAGGATAACTATCAAACATTTCATATGCATTTTCAAGCGCTTTAACAGTCTCATACATGAATATTCGTTTGTGAAATATTGAACTCGTTTTCTTGAATACTCATCTGCGATTATAAATTGCTAACATTGTCTCATCTAATGATATTATTTTGTATTCGTATTGGACAAACCTTTAAATATCACTTTTTCACGTTCGTAAATAATTCGAAGATTTGTATAATAAACTTCTTTCATCATTAAAAAACGTTTATTCTCTTCTTCGGACACGTTTCTTTGATATATATTTGCAAACAAATTTTCAAGTCTAAAGAATGATTCATATAAATTTAAAATCGCAACATGATAAAAATATGAATTTTTTGAATATATGAGCATTGGAGATGAATGAGCAATTTCGCTAGCAAGTTCATATGTTTTTGAATAATGTGATAAACCCGCTAAAGACTCGACACCATCACGGAAATTAAATTTAAATTGAGGATTTTCATTAAAGTTTGGTATTTTACTTAGCCAACCATATTCAATGTATTTTTTCATGTCCTTACTTTTTAAATTAAGGTTTTTCATTTCTTCTTTTATTTGGACAAATATTTGATCCACTTTTTCTTTATCTTGAATAACACCTCTAAAGGCCATTGCATAATTAATATGTTTCAAATATGTTTGCCTTATTTCTTTGTCATATTTTGCAAGAAGAATTAAAACGCATTCTGTTTCATGAATTGTTCGCCAGGTAGAAAATGCTTCTGTTTCAAAACCATCTTCCATGAGTTCAATCATCGCTTTACACATCGAAAAGCCTTTATTTAAAATATCCACAAACAATGTTTCATTTGGATTCTTTCTAGATACTTTTGAAAGAACATTAAGTACAAAATTCAAATATGTAGTTAAGGTTGACATTTCAGGAGAATATTTGCTAACTATTGTTTCGTTTTTAAAATTTAAGTGTTCGTTTGTAAAATATTTATCTAAAGATATTGAAACTATTTTGCTCAACAATGATTCGTCCTCAACAACATTTTTGTTTACTTCGAAAAAATAATTATATTCATGAAGAATGTATAAAATAAGAACAACTGGGTTGACAGGAACAACTTTTCCAAAGGCATTGTTTTGAATGAGATTGTCCGCGCCTTCATTTGCATATTTATAACACTCAAAAACAAAATCTTTATTCAGCCTTTTTGGAGGGTTTAAATGTGTGTATACTAAATCAAATTGTTCTTTGCTAATCATTCTTTTTATGAGGTTTAAACAATCTTGCTGCCGATACAGCTAAATGCCAACCATTACACCTTTCTTCAACTTCTTTTTTATTCATGTGAGGGACATAAGTTGCTTTATATTCATGACATTTGCATATGTCTTCTAAGCTATTATAAAAACCACTTTTTAAACCCGCTAAATACGCAACTCCTAATGCTGTTGTTTCTAAGCAAGCAGGTTTATTAACATTAATTCCTAATATATCGGCTTGAAATTGCATCAAAATATTATTCGCTGTTGCGCCGCCATCAACTTGTAATGATGAAATATTAATAAGCGATTCTTTTACCATGACATCGAAAACATCTTTGCATTGATAAGCGATTGATTCTAGTGTTGCTCTTACAATATGAGATTTTGTTGTTGCTCTCGTCATCCCAAACATAGCGCCCCTAACCTCATCATCCCAATAAGGGGTTCCAAGACCTACAAAAGCAGGAACAAAATAAGTCCCAATTGTAGAATTAACTTTGCTTGCTTGTTTTTCGCTATCAGAGGCATCTTTGATAATTTCAAGACCATCTCTAAGCCATTGAATTGCTGCTCCTCCAATGAATACGCTTCCTTCAAGAGCGTAGCTAACTTTTCCGTCTATAGACCAGGCAATAGTTGTTAACAAACCGTTTTCGGAAAGAATTGGTTTGTCTCCAAGATTAAGAAGCATAAAGCAACCAGTACCATAAGTATTCTTTGATTGGCCTTCTTTAAAACAATTATGGCCAAATAAAGACGCTTGTTGATCACCTGCAACACCATAAATGTGAACTTTGCTATTAAAAGCAGTTGCAATTCCAAAATCATAACTTGATTCCACTACTTTAGGAAGCATTACTTTTGGAATGTTAAAAATATTCAACAATTCATCATCCCATTTTTTATCAAATATATTAAATAACATGGTGCGTGATGCGTTAGATACATCTGTCAAATGTTTTTTACCATTTGTCATCTTATAAATAAGCCAAGAATCAATCGTACCAAAAAGAAGTTCACCTTTTTCTGCACGTATTTGACCATTTTTTATATGGTCCAAAATAAATCTAATCTTACTTGCGGAAAAATACGGATTTATTAGTAAACCTGTTTTCTTATGAATAATATCTTTTTCTTTGTAATGAGATTCACATATTTCAAGAGATTGTCGAGATTGCCACACAATCGCGTGATAAACTGGGCTTCCGGTGTTTTTGTCCCATACAACAGTTGTCTCTCTTTGATTAGTAATACCAATAGAGTCGATTTGATTCCATGTAGTGTTTGACTTAATTAACACCTCGTTAACAACATCTACAACTGAAATCCAAATCTCGGTTGGATCTTCTTCGACATATCCTTCTTTTGGATATATACATTTAATTTCTCTATTTGCTAAAGCAATCTTGTGTCCTTTTTTATCAAAAAGAATGGCACGAGAAGATGTTGTCCCTTGATCAATCGCTAAAATGTATTTTTCCATAGATTTATTATATAACATATGAGTCAACATTTCTCATATAAAAATATAATATTTTTAATAAATATTTATAATTTTCCAATAATAATTGACTATAAAGTGTTTATAATATTAGTGGGCTTTTATTATGAAAAAATTTAAACACATCGCAATATTGTCAGGATTAGCAATATTGTTTTCTTTTTTTAATCCATTTTTATCAAAATCAAATAATAATGTTGAGACAAAAGCTATTACATCATTAACTGGTCCTGGAGATTATTATTCTTCGATTGATTCATCATTAACAGGTGAAAGCTTAAAATCCGCTTTACATAATTTGAATCAAACAAAAAGAAAGAAAACTGTTGGATATGATGGATTAAGAAGTACATACCAAATTTTTGATCGCGATTGGATGGGACAAGATAACGGCAAAATTGTCGGTTTTTACGACAACGCTTTAATTGGTCCATCATGGGATAGTGGCAAAACTTGGAATAGAGAACACGTTTGGCCTAATTCTCGTGGAGGTGGTTCAAAAGGAGGTAGTTCAACTAGTCCAACTGTTGACCAAGACGCTCATATGCCACGACCAACAAGCACAAGTGTAAATTCTTCCAGGGGAAATGATTCATATGCTGAATCAGGTGCATATGATCCTGGAAGCGAAGGAATAGAAAATTATCGTGGTATTGCTGCAAGGATTATCTTTTATTGTGCAATCGCTGATACACAATTATCCTTAGTTGATAACGTTTCAAAAGGAAATACAGATATGGGTAAATTATCAGATTTACTCAAATGGAATCTTCAATATTT
>DNPJ01000004.1:12510-12779 GCA_003501485.1 Bacillota bacterium | reverse complement strand
CAATATTTGCCAAGCACATCAGCGGATGCTGCCCTTGAACTTCGCGTCGAACAAAATAGAAATGAAACAATTCAAAACGATTCCAAAGGGCAAGGTAATAGAAATCCATTTATTGATCACCCCGAATATGCATGTAAAATTTGGGGCGATACAAACTCAACCACAAAATCAATTTGTAGTTCATATTCACCTTCAACAATAACAAAACTGACGATGAATGTAACATCAGAGACTCTAATGTATGAAGGAACCTTGCAATTAAGCGTGAC
>DNPJ01000004.1:12259-12453 GCA_003501485.1 Bacillota bacterium | reverse complement strand
GCAACCGCTTCAGTTAAATGGACATCATCAAACGAAAATATAGCTACAGTAGATAACAATGGCTTAGTTACCGCTAAAAATACATCTGGATATGTTCAAATAACTGCTACATCAACATACGACTCTTCTATTACTGCTGTATGCCAAATCTATGTAATCGAACCTTCTAATATCGATATTGAAAGCATATCAAG
>DNPJ01000004.1:12022-12213 GCA_003501485.1 Bacillota bacterium | reverse complement strand
AACGATGTTTCTTTAGCCGTTGATGAAACTAGCCAGATCAGCGTTACAACTACACCAACAAGCGTGTATCCAACACCTACTTATACATATTCATCAAATGATTCTACAATCGCAACTGTTGATAATAATGGATTAATTACTGGCGTTAAAGAAGGAAATACTTCAATAACTATCACCGCAACTCAAGGAAG
>DNPJ01000004.1:0-11985 GCA_003501485.1 Bacillota bacterium | reverse complement strand
AATATTAAAACTACATCAATAAATGTAACAGTTACGAGTAAACCCGCAACAACAGAGGGAACCATTACAAAAGATAATGTTGAAGCTACGTATTCGACAACAGCGAAAGAAGGTACGGCAAGCGATGGAACAAAATTTTCTTATGTTAATGTAGGTTGTTATGACGAAGAAACTATTCAATTTAAGAAAAACGCTGGAGCTATTTGGAACACCGAACCTTTGAATTTAAAAACAATAACATTAAACATGACAAAAAACTCTTTAAATGTTTATGGTTCAAATACTGTTGGAACAAAAGAGACATTAATAACCGCAAGTTCTGACGGAACATATGACTTAACAGGATATAAATATTATTACTTAATGTGTGGGTCAAATGCTGCGAACGCTACATCAATTGTAATAACATATTCTTCTAATGGAAGTTCATCTACAGCATTTTCATTAGATAAAACTTCTCTAACGCTTTTAGTGGGCGACACATACACATTAACCGCTTCTACAAGCGAAAACGTTTCTTGGTCATCATCTTCTCCTTCTGTCGCCTCAATAGATAATGGAAAAGTGACAGCTTTAGCCAAAGGAACAACAACTATTACCGCAACATGTGGAAACGATAAAGCAACATGTCTAATAACAGTAAACGAACCAGAAGTAATCACGCTTTCAAAAATCGAAACAACTGGTCAAACAACAAATTATAATCTCAATGACGTATTTAATTATGATGGCACATTAACAGCCACATATTCTAATGGCGCAACAAAGATTGTAACACCTACTTCCATATCAAGTGTTGATTTATCAACAACTGGAAATAAGACAGTAATTATTTCGTATAGTGAAAATGGTGTAACTAAATCCACATCTTATCAAATAACTGTTATTGATCCGTCCATTATTCAAAAAAATGAAAACAGCGTTAAAAAATGTTACAGCACATCGACTGGTACTCTTTCCTTTGCTGTTTATGGTGTATTTATGGGAGTTGCAAACGGCAACGATGTAATCATTATGAATGGCGAATATGGCATAATGCTATATGGTACTAGTAAAGATGATAGTTGGATAATCGGCCAAACTGTTCTAAAAGTATCTTCTTCATCGCTAACTATATATAACAACTTGTATGAACTTAAAAACTGCACTGTTTCAATCGTAACTGACGCCACAACAATTGAAGAAGAGATTTATCCAGTTATTACATATTCAATCACAGGAAATGAAACTTCATCAAACAAAAATTTAGCAAATAGATTTTCTAATGCAACAGGTGTAATTAAAACGTTAAATTTGACATCGTATACAAGCGGCAAAGACATTTCTGGCACAATGGAAATAAACGGAAATACATTTAATATTTTCGCAAAAAAGAACACTATAGCTTCTGAAGAATTGTTTAATACATTAAATAATTCAAAAACAAATAATACAAGCATCACATTAGAAGGTTTTACGTCAATATACAAAACAACATTTCAATTAACAATCAGCAATGTTGTAAATAAAGATGCAACATATACCGCTACAGATTTTGCTAATGATTTCTTGAATATGACTAATTCGATTTGCGAAACATCAAAATTAAATAATTGGTCAAATGTTTTAGATCAATTATCGCCTGTATGGATAAAGCTCGATAGCAGTGATTATTTCTTGAAATTATCCTCAACAGAAGTTCAAAAGCTTATTGATGCTACCCCATTAGAAAATGGAGATGTCATCGAACAAGCTATGAATAGATACGATCATATCATTGCTAGATATGGATTAAAGAATTTTATTACAAGAAATATAACCTATAATTCTTTGAATATTTTGTCTTTAAATAGCAATAATGATGTTTTAATACCACTGATAATATTTTCATCAATAAGCGCTATTTCTATTCTTGGATTAATACTATTAAAGAAAAAAGAACAATAAAATATAGTCGATTATATTTTTGTTTTTTCCTGTAATAGTAGCATTATTTTTTGTTGATGATAGAATATAATTTCTTAGGAGCAAAGAAAAATGAATGCAATAAAAAAGGCAAGGCTATTAGGCCTAATTATATTATCTTCAATTGTTGTAAGCGCTTCAATTGTCAATAAACCATATCAAAGCAATGCAACTTATGAAGTAACACAAGACATAAATGAATATTATTCTTCCATTAGTGAAACTGCTACTGGCGATACACTGCTTTCTCAATTGAGGTCACTAAATAGCATAAAAAGAAAATCCACAGTTGGGTATGGGTCCATGGGTAAAAGTGCATCAGGAAAATTTAAATATACCGATTATGATCCAAATACCGTACAATACGATGAAAATGGCCAACCATATGGAACAAAGATATTAAGTTTTTATAGTTCAAACTCATGTACGTCATTTAATAGAGAACATGTTTGGCCAAATTCTCATGGAGGCAATGTGGTCGAAAACGATATTCATATGCCTCGCCCTACTATTCCTGCTGAAAACGGAAGTCGTGGTAACTCGTTCTATGTAGAAGGTATGAAACATAATTCAAACGGTTGGGATCCTGCAATGGAAAGTTTTGGAGTAGAAAATTATCGTGGTGATTCCGCAAGAATTGTATTTTATTGCGTTATTGCAAATAATAAATTATCACTTTTAGATCAAAACTATCACGCTACATCAAGAGATAATAACGACTATATGATGGGAAAATTATCAGATTTACTTAAATGGAATCTCAAATATCCTGTACTTCAAAGAGAATACAATCGCAACAATGGAGCGGAATATCTACAAGGTAATAGAAACCCATTCATCGATCACCCAGAATACGCATGTAAGATTTGGGGAAACACAAACGACACAACTAGACAAATATGCAAATCTTCATTAGTTAAATTAGAAGGCTTAAACGTTAATTCATCTTCCATTGAATTAACATATGGTAGCTCATATAAATTGAGTGTTACACCTATTCCAAGTGACGCCTCATCATCTGTCACATATAAATCAAGCGATACATCAATTGCAACAGTTACAAGTGATGGTCTTATCACCGCAAAAGAAAAAGAAGGCAGTACAACCATTGTCATTACTTCTCAATACGATCCAAATATAAGCACAACTGTGAATGTTCGGGTTAATAAACCCGCCAATGTAGCGATGACATCGATATCTTCAAATGATATATCGTTAACAATGAATGATACAAAACAAGTTGTTACAAATATTCTTCCGGCCAATGTTTATCCAAAACCTATTTTAAGTTATGAAGTAACAAACAAAGAAATTGCATCAGTTTCTAACGATGGAATAATCAAAGGACTTAAAGAAGGAAAAACTACTCTTAAAATAACTGCCAAACAAGATAGTCTTATAAAAGAATGCCAAATCAATATTGAAGTAAATAAGGCTGTTGATATGACTGATACTATTAATAATTCTTTCTTTGGTAATTACGGAACGGATGTTGAATATACAACTAAGAATAATTTGCATTTAAAAGCCACTAATGTAGGTAATTATTCAAACTCAATTCAATTTAAAAAATCGTCAGGAGTTTTATATAGTGCTGAACAAGTAAACTTAAAGAAAATTTCGATAACCAACAATACTTCACTTACTGTATATGGAGGTAGTTCTGTTGGCGAACAAAAAACTGAAATTAACGGTGAGAATGGCGTTTACGATTTAACAGGTTATAAGACATTCGTTATTAAAAACAATACAGGGAGTGTTCAAAAAACATCACAGATTTCTATAACATATTCTTTTGGTGCAGGAAGTGAAGAAGAAATTGATAAAATTTCGCTCAATTTAAACAGTGTTTCACTTACTGTTGGAGATGAAATTCTTCTAAAAGCTGAGGCTAACAAGGAAGTGACATGGTCATCATCAAATCCAAATGTTGCATCAGTAAATTTTGGCACAGTCAAAGCTTTAAATGAAGGAAAAGCAACAATTACCGCGAAAGCTGGCAACGCCACTGCAACATGCACTATTACAGTTGAAAAGAAAGTTGAACAAAAAGCTTTAATCTCCCTTACATATGAAGGAAAACTAACTAAAACAGAATACAAAGTAGGAGAAACAGTCTCATTAGATGGGCTAAAATTTATCGCTAGTTATTCAGATAACACAAACGAAGATGTCACAAATAAAGTAACGGTTAACAAAACCACACTTTCACTCGATGATAAATCCATAAGTGTCTCATATAAATATGAAGGAATAACAAAAACTCTCGATTTTGATATTACTGTAATAAATAATGGTTCTGAACCAGTTCCGCCATCTGATGATAATAAAGATAACACTGGTTGTAAAGGCAATATTGCTACGACAAGCATTATATTATCTATTGTTTCATTAGTTGGAATAATCCTTCTTGTCAGCAAAAAGAAATTCGCAAAATAATTTCACTTAAAATTAAAAACCTAGACAATTGATGAATGTCATCAAACCGTCTAGGTTTTTGTTATAAACGCTAATTAGATTTTACTAATGAGAAATCTTTCGATATCGCTCACTTCTTTAATGATATCTTTTGACAAGACTTCACTGCCATCTTTAGTAATCAAAATATCGTCTTCAATGCGAACACCAATACCATGTTCTTTAAAATATAAACCAGGCTCGCATGTGATAACATTTCCTTCTTGAAGAGGGAGCGATCGAATTGATTCATCGTGAGTATCAAGTCCAAGATGATGGCTAACACCATGGAAATATACTCTATCAATGTCTTCTTTTTTCTCTAGCAAGCCGTGTTCGACACATTCATCCGCCAAAAGGTTTCTAGCAAATTCTTGGCATTCTTTTAAAGTGACACCAGGTTTCATAAATTTTGATGTTTGTTTATTACAATCTAAAACGATTTGATAAATTGTTCTTTGGAGTTTGTTGAAGGTGCCACTGATAGGATATGTGCGCGATATATCAGCACAATAATAATCTCTACTTGCACCAACATCTAAAAGTACTAAGTCACCACTATGAAGAACGTCTTTTGCGTCTGGATAATGAAGAATAGTTGCATTTTTTCCACCGGCAACTATGCTATCAAAAGCAAGTCCAGCATCCATATCTTCAAAAACATTAAATTCAAATACGTTGCGCATATTGTATTCAAATCTTCCTGCGGCCAATTCTTTCAAGACATTTTTAAGGCCGATTTCTGTTGTATGAATAGCTTCCTTTATCATTTCAACTTCAGCTTTTGATTTGATCATTCTAAGAAGCGACATTTTATCGTGTATGTCATCGATTTCAATCGATGGGTAATTGTTCTTAAGCATTTTTGCGAAATCATTCGTAGATGTACATTCTTCGATTTTTAATTCTTTTTCAAGATCGAGGTATACTTTCTTAATTTCTCCAAAGAATGTCATATCTTTTAATGCGACATCAATTTTACTTGCAAGGTTTCCACGCATTAATACATTATTAATTCCAGAAATCTGATATGCTTCATCAGTTGAAAGCTTTATGCCAAGCCATTTTTCTACTTTTTCATCTTTAGGATCGATAAATAAGAATGTTTGGTTTTCTCCATCAGCTTTGACCATCATTAATGCGGAATTTTCTTGTCTAATCCCTGTTAAATAATAAAAGTTTCTATTAACTTGAAATGGATAATTTTCATCGCCAGATTTCTTTCTTCCTTGTCCAGCAAAAAGAATAAGCATTGAATCGTCATCCATCTTTTCAAGAAGTTTTTCTCTTCGAAGAGAATATTCACTTTGTTCAATCATATATTTTTTTATAGACCTTTCTTTTCCCATGCACTTCTACACTCATTTGAGGGAAGTAATTTGTTAACTGTTCTCCAAAATTTTCGTCTGCAAGAACATCAACATTTATTGTAGTATCGTAATTTATATTTTCCAACGAAAACGAAAAAGATTTTGTAAGACGTTTAAAAGTGTCAAAATCTTTATATGTAAAATTGCAATGATAAACATATTTTGTCTCAATTTTTAACAATAATGAATCGTCAAGCACTTTTACTCCAGCTTCTATATAAGTCGACATAAGTCTAGAAGCACCAAGAAGTATTCCACCAAAATATCTGACAACAACTAAAAGCACTTCATCTAATTGTTTTCTTTCCAAAAGTTCTAGAAGAGGTCTTCCAGCGGTTTTTGATGGTTCCCCATCATCAAAACCTTTTTTCTTATCGCCTACAATATATGCATAACAATAGTGTTTTGCTTTTGGATATTCTTTTTTAATTTCTTGTAAATATCGACCAACATCATCAGGAGAATTAATATGAATAATAATTCCGATAAATTCCGAACGATCTTTTATTATTGAAGCTTCATTTTTTTCAAGTATTGTATACATATCATTTTTTATTCTTCAAATCTATGCCAAGTTCTTTTCCTTCATACATATAATCAAACCAAGGGAAATTTTTAAAATGGTTTATATGAAGTCTATGCATTTCTTCAGTAAGCATAATTACTTTTCCAACATTTCTAATTTCTGGGAAAAAGTCATAATATTCATCGTTAATAAAATACGAAAAACAACTTAGATCAACTGAAATAGGATAAGTCTGAATGGTTTTATAATCTAAATCAAAATCAAACGGTTGTCCAAATTTTGTTCCTCTAAAATGAACGCCTTTATGATCTATAGAATATATCCCTTCTCCACATAGTTCAGTAGTTTCTGTTTTCTTTACATAATGATCTTTAGGAAGTGTTCCAAGTTTAACTTTAAACGAATAACAATAATTTGGATCATTTCTAATTTCATTAATTATTTCTTCTCGCTCCTTATGTGCCCAATCAGTTGGAGTGTTTGGAATAATAGAACCAGCATATGGATGAAAATCATAATAATCATCCATTGTCGCGCCATTTCCACATTTTTCGCATTTAATGTAATTATCTTTGCTAATCATTGAGAATTCTTCACCGCATTTTGGGCATTTATAGCAAATATCCGATAATCCTGTAGTGATTTTGCCTTTTGAATCGTACTTAATATGAGCGATTTTATTCCATTTATAATCATCGTGTTGGAACTCGTTATTAATAATATCTTCGATTTCCGTTGGTTTGTATTTTTTTAAATCTTCTTTGCTGAACAATAATTTAAGTGTTCCGTATACTTCGCCAATTCTATCATCTGAACAAACTTTATTATTTGTTAGATAACTTCCTCTTAAAGACATGCAGTATACAGGGACATTAAATGCTTGCAAAAATCTTCCAGTTCCAGGAACAATTGGTTGATTGTCACCAAAAATAGAAGATGTTCCTTCGGGAGAGAAAGCAACGCAACCATTTTGTTTGATAATTTCTCTTATTGCTCTCATGCCATTCATATCGTTAGCGAATACTTTTTTAGGAAGAATGTTCATCATTTTAAAAGGCCAATGAAGATGCTTTCTAAAGAAAGATCCATATTCCGCTACAATTGAAAGTCTCTTTGGATAACATGCTGTGGTCAGAAAAGTATGGTCTCTTCTTGATTGATGGTTCCAAATTAAAAAACACGGTCCTTTGCATTTATTAATATCATCAATGATCTCGATATGAGGATGATATTTTCCACCTAATAAAGGTGTTAGCCCTACAACATAATAAATCCAATACAAAAATGGATTAGGCCTTTTATATTTCCTTAATTCTAGTTCCTTTTGAAGATTTCTTTCTTTCTTCATAATTCTATCTATGTTTAGCGTGGAATGTAACGCCAAGAGTGTCAGGTCCACAATGAGCGCCTGCTGTTGGGTTGATATCTTCAACAATAATATTTAAATCATCACCAAAGTGTTCTTTAAGCATTTTTACAAATTCATCAACAAGATACATCGCATCTCCATGAGCAATAATAACAGGATAATCTTTGATGTGATCTTCAAGTTCAATTACGTAATCTAATATCTTTTTCAGCGCTGCTTTTCTGCCTTTGGCTTTGCCAATGGAAACCATTTTTCCTTCTTCGTTAATATAAATAATTGGTTTAATTCCAATAAGTCCACCCATGAAAGCTGTAAAGCCGCTTACTCTACCACTTTTCCCAAAGAATTTAAGATTATCGGCAAAGAAATAAAATGCTGTTTTATTCACATTTTCATCAGCCCATTTTTTAATTTCATCAATTGACTTACCTTCATTATATAACTTACCCATTTGCAGACATAAAGAGAAACTGCCAAGTGTAATTCCTTTTGTGTCGATCATTTCAAATCTTCTTTCAGGGTATTTGTTCTTAAGTTCATCCATTAAAAGGCGGATCGAATTAAATGTTGCAGACATTGCAGCAGAAAAGTGAATATAAAGAATATCGTTTCCTTTTTCGAATTCTGGTTCAAAATACGCTCTATAATCTTCAGGAGAAAGAGCAGAAGTTGTTGGAAGACATCCCTGTCTTAATTTATCAAAAAAAGCATGGGCATCATATTTTTCAAAAGAAACATATGGATAAATTTCTTTACCATCCATTTCATAAGGCATTGAAATTAATTTGGCATTAAATTCTTTTGCAATTTCTGGCGTAATATCGCAATCAGTATCAAAAAATAAAGTATACATAAAATAAATCTCCTATTTTTATTTTGTGGCGTGTTTTTCTAAATAATTTATAACATCTTTAACAGTTACAAAATTAATAGAATTTGTAAAACGAACACCAAATTCGTCTTCAAGCGCCATCGCAAGCATCATTAATCCAATTGAATCAAAACCTAGATCTTCAATTAATCTTGAATTCTCATCAGCGTCAGATACATCTGCGTCAGGCATTGTTTCTTTAATAATTTTTAATAATCTTTCAAACATCTTTTTTTACCTCTTATCTTCTCCGTCATATAAGGACTTATTCATAGCAATATTCAACAATATATGCGCAGCATTTCTAATAGCCTTTGGACCACTTGAACCGCGACATTTCATAACAGGGACTTTTGACCCAAGCATTATGCCTGCTCCAAGAGATTCAAAATCATATGTTTGCATTAAATATTGAACAAGCGGCATTATAACTTCCTCTTGTTTATTCTTTTTTGCATATTTAACAATTTCAGTTATAAGATTTACAGCCATCCCTTCACTATTTTTAAGAACTTGATTGCCAGCAAATCCGTCACACACCAGCACATCACAAAGACCACTTAAAGCCTTATTTCCTTCGATATTACCTATAAAATTGATATTTTTGTCTTCCACTAAAAGTTTATAAGCCTCTTTAACAACTTTGTTTCCTTTTGTAGGCTCGGCTCCATTAGAAAGAAGGCCAACTTTTGGGGAATCGATTTTATATAAATAACGCATAAAATCACTACCTAAATGAGCAAAATTAATAAGTTGATTTGGTCCACAATCAATCGAAGCACCTGTATCAACTAAACATGTAAAAGATTTATTCATATTCGGCAATACTGCAGCCATGCATGGACGAATCCTTTTATCGTTTAATAAATATTTAATTGCGCAAACCATTAGTGCACCACTGTTTCCAGCCGATATCAAACCAATATTTTTTATTTTTGAAGCAGCCTCAAATGCTTTAAAAATAGATGCATCAGGCTCCTTATAAAATGCTTCTATCGGGTTATCATAATTTGTAATCGTTCCTTTTGAATCGATTATTTCTACTCTTGAAAAATCAAAATCATATTTGTTAATTAAATCTTTGTCTCCGACAATAATCAAATCAACATTGTCAAATTCATTAAGAATGAGTTTAGCTCCTTCTAAAATAGCTTCAGGACCTTTATCGCTTCCGAAAGTATCAATTATTATTTTATATTTTTCCATAAACATTCCTTTCTTATATTATATATAAAGATGAAAATACAATCTATAAAAATATGGATGGTGAATCATCTATTCTTCTCATATATATCAATCTCATGTCTTAACGATTGTCAAATTATTAACTTTTTTTATTTTTTCATATAAAATACCATCAATGGAAAAAACAAAGTTTAGGAAAGAACAATGTAATTGGTGTGGAAAAGAATATGATTCTCAGGAAGAGGTATGTCCTTTTTGCGAACACGGAAAAGATAAAATCAATCCAAAAAGATTTGGAAATCGGTTTTTAGTAACACCAATTTGGAAACAAATTCTCTTATTTCTTATAGGCTGTTTTGGTTTTCAATTAATTGCATTGCTTGTGATGTTATACATACAAATAGTAAACGCAAGTTTATATCCGACACCGGATCAAATGTCTGAGTTTTTAGCGACCGCTAAAATATCTGGGGTAATTAATATTACTTCTTATTTAGTTTTATTCGCAATCTTATGTATAACTCTTTGGAAAGACAACATTAAAATATTCAAATCATTTGCCGATTGGAAAGTATTTGTTGGTGCTGTTATTGGATGCGTCGCTATTTATATTTTCAATATGGCATACAATATTTTTCTATACATATGTGGTGTTGATATTGCGAGTAACGATAACCAATCTGGGTTAGAAAAAATAATTGAAATATATCCTTTATTGTCAATAATTGTTTTTGGCATTATAGGACCATTTTGTGAAGAAGTCACATATCGCGTAGGTTTGTATACTTTTGGAAGAAGACTAAACAAAATTGCTTCTTATGTAATAACGATTATTGTATTTACGTTTATTCATTTCGATTACGGAAGTGCTGATATGATAAACGAACTTCTTAATATACCATTTTATGCTTTTGCGGCTTTCACATTTACTTTTTTATATGAAAAGCTTGGATTTGGTGCTTCTTTTTTATCACATTCAATAAATAATTTGATAAGTGTCATATCAGTAGCTCTTCAAAATCAAATATTAAAATAATATGAAGTTCTTAAAAATAAACGAATTTATTATCAAAATCTTCGCGTTTTTATTCATGACTTTAGATCATATCGGCATCTTTTTAATAAACTATTCAACAAATGTTTTCGAAGATCCGATGTATTCATGCGGTTTTATTTTTAGATGTTTTGGAAGACTAGCGTTTCCACTTTTCATATTAATGCTTGTTGAAGGTGTTAGACATTCAAAAAATTGTTGGAAATATTTATTAAGAATATCAATCGTAATGAGTATTGTATTAATAAGCCAAATTATTATTTATTATTTTATATCACAAGATATCGAATACGCTTATTCTCCATTAATAGATTTATTCTTATGTGCCTTAACGTTAATCTTGCTGAAAAGAAAAGATAAATATTCATTATTATCAATTTTGCCTATTGCATATTTAACATTTACTTTTATAGTTCAACTTTGTGAATCGTTTAACAACATAAAAATAAATTATTTCCCTTTTTATATTAGACCTGGCTATTCGATTTTAGGCCTAATTCTTTCCCTTCTATTTTTCTATTCATATGAAATAGTTGACAAGATTGCTATTAAAAAGGGCGTTGATCTTATTGCTTTTAAAGAATTGCCTCACTATCAATTTTTAATAAATGTGACTCAAATCCTATTTTTAGTTTTAATTAATATAGCAATATACGCTTTAACATATCTTAATTTAGGTGAGCAAACTTTATGGTTTAATAATGAGATTCAAACATGGTCAATGTTCGCTTCAATTTTGATTTTCTTTTACAATGGTAAACGCGGATATAATAAAAAATGGTTTCAATATGCGTCATATTGCTATTTTCCAGTGCATATTATTATCATTTATTTTGTTTTTTTCTTATTATATAGATGATAGGAGGTAAAATATGATTATACATATAAAATCCAAAAAAGAATTTGATCAAGAAATTGAAAAAGGAATAGTTTTAGTTGATTTTTTTGCTACTTGGTGTGGACCATGTTCAATGCTGGCACCACTTCTTGAAGACCTTGAACAAGAAACAAATATTAAAATATTAAAAGTAGATGTCGATGAATTAGGTGTTTTAGCAGAACAATATCGCATAATGTCGATACCAACACTTTATTTGTTTAAAGACGGAAAATTAGTCAAAGTTGAAAGAGGCTACATGCCTTATAAAAATCTCAAAGAATTTGTCAACTTATAAAATTTAATGTGACGCATTTTATATCTTGCATTTT
>DNPJ01000036.1:875-9217 GCA_003501485.1 Bacillota bacterium | reverse complement strand
GAAAGGCATTACATTTTGAAAACTGATGCAAATTAAACCAACCACCTTTATTAGCCCCTAATGGCGATGGATGGACGCTTTCAAGAATAAGAAAACTTGGGTTTGTTAAATATTTTTTAAACTTTTTGGCAAAGTTGCCCCAAAGCATAAAAACTATTGGTTGTTTTAAGTTGTTTATATATTTAATCAAGTCGTTCATAAACATATCATATTCTTTTATGTGATGAGATAGTGGCTCACCTTTTCTTACTGTTAAATATGCATTGATTAATAAAACGCCTTGTTTTGCAAGATAAGTTAAATCGCCATCATTCTTCATGTCGATATTTAAATCATTATGTATTTCTTTATATATATTAATCAAAGAAGGAGGAAGTTTTTCTCCGCTTGGAACAGAAAACGATAAGCCCATCGCTTGATTTGGTTCATGGTAAGGGTCTTGACCAATTATAACAACTTTAATATCTTTAGGTGATGTATATTTAAAAGCATTAAACATATTTTCTCTTGAAGGGTAAATAGTATGGTTTTTATATTCTTCATCAAGAAATATATTAAGATCTCTTGCGTACTGTTTGGTTTTTATATTTGAAAAAAATTCATTCCATTCATTTAACATATTTAAATTATCGCATATAAAAGCCTTTGTTTTATAATATAAAATACAAGTTATGAAAATTTTATTTGTCTTTAACCATCCCGCTCCATACAAAGTTAGACTTTTAAATGAACTCAATAAATATTTTGATTTAACAGTTATCTTTGAAAGAAATGTGAATAAAGATAGACAAAATAGTTTTTATTTCGAAAAGGAATATAAATTTAAAACCATTGAAATTAAAGGTATTAAACTTGGAAATGAGAATTTCTTTTCTACTGGGATTAAAAATCATATAAAAAAGAACAAATACGATTTAATCATCATGAACGGTTATTCTACATTTGCGGAAATGATGGCGATAAATTATTTAAAGAAAAAACATATACCTTACTGCTTGTACATCAATGGCGGAATCATAAAAGAAAAAGAATCATCTTTAAAAAAATACATTAAAACCAAATATATTTCGGGAGCAAATTTTTACTTATCCCCTGATGAGAATTCAAACAAATATCTATCTTATTATGGAGCGGATCCAACTAAAATCCATAATTATACATATTCAACAATTTATCAAAGTGAAGTATTAAAACAATTGTTAACTTCAAAAGAAATTGACGAGTTAAAAACAAAATTAAATCTTGATTCTTGCTATAAAGAAATTTATATTTCGGCTGGCCAACTTATAAAAAGAAAAAACTATTTTAACCTCCTAAAAAGTTGGACAAAAGATAAAACGAAACTTCTTCTTATTTTCGGTGATGGCAAGCAAAGGAAACTAATGCAAAATTACATCAACAAAAATGATATCAATAATGTAAAATTAATGGGTTTTTGCGGTAGAAACACTCTTTTTAACTACTATAAAATCGCTAATGCATTTATCTTTCCTAGCAACGAAGATATTTATGGTCATGTAATAAACGAAGCTATGTCACAAGGATTACCTATAATCTCTTCTAAGAACATCAATTCATCAAAGAAACTTATTAAAGATGGATATAATGGACTATTTCTTGATGACATAAGTTGTTCATCAGTTGGAAAGGCGCTTGATAAAGTCAAAGACATTAAAAGAGAAAATTGTTTAAAAATCGCTAATAAAAATACAATTGAAGAAATGATTCAAGATCATTTAAGAATTCTTAATCATTGATCTAAGTTTGTGCTCTAATTTATCTACAATTTTATCGATTGTGAAATTGTTGTTAAAATACACTAAATTATTATTTCCCAAAATATATTTTTCATTTACGCTCATTAAGGATATATCATTCATGACTTTTGCTATATCAAATATATTTTCGCTAGCAAAAACAGAACCTTTTGCGTTTATAAGCATCTTTTTAGCATCACCATCAATTACCCCTAATATAGGTCTACCATATTTTAAATATTGAATAGCTTTATTTGGAATTGTTTTGCCAACATATCCGTCATTTTTTAGTGAAACAATTAAAGCATCTGCATTTATATAATACTTTTCTGCTTCTTCTATTTTTAAAGCACCATGATAGTAAACCTTATCTTCCAGATTTTCATCTTTAATTCTTTTAAGTACATCATTTAAATTGCTTCCCATACCCATTAAATGTAAGACAGTATTTTCATCAGTTAACTTAATAGCGGAAATCAAATTATCCACCAACTGAAGCTTTCCTATATTCCCAGCATATACAAAATTATGTTTTTTTGAATAAACATGTGGTTCAATTTTTTCATTTTTGCTTTTTAATGGAGGTTGGTTTATATATTCAAAAGATTTGTCTTTAATGTTTAATACATCATAAAAATATTCTCTAAAAGAAGGAGATGAGATAACGATATCATTACATTTAGAATATAAACTTTTACTCCACTTATATAACAATTTGTAAGTTAAGGAATTCATTTTAACAGCGCGGGTTACAACAGTTGATTCTGGCCAAAGGTCTTCACAAAATAACAAATGAGGAACACCAAATTTTTTGCTATATTTTATCGCAGCAGAGATTGAAATAACTGGAGATAAAGAAAACGATAAAACAATATCAAATCTCTTATTAAATTTAGAAACAAATCTTCTGGAATTAAAATAAAATGACAAATAATTCTCATAAACAGAAAATCTCGTATCTTTTCTGGGTTTTAGATTAATTCTATGTACAGTAACACCATTTATAATTTCTTTTTTTATTTTTCTATATTCAGGCAAAATCTTTTTAAAACCATAATTAGGTTTTCCTGTTATAACCCCAACTTCATGACCACGTTTAGAAAGTTCTTCCGCAATATAATTGACAGAATTAAGTTCTGGATAATAGTATTGTGAGATTATAAGAATACGCATTTTAAAAAAACAAATTAAATAATTTTATCGAATAAATTATACTTTAAATATATGAACAAAGAAATTAAAACAAACGTTGTTATAAATTTAATTAGAACAATAACAATGACTTTGCTTTCGTTTATAACTTTTCCTGTTGTTTGCCGAATTCTTGGCGATTCAATGTTAGGACATTTTTCATGGGCTACATCATTTGTTTATTATTTTATTGTTCTTTCAAAAATCTCAATCCCAAACATCGCTATTAGAGAATGCGCAAAAGTTAAGGATGATCCAAATAAATTATCGATAAAAGTACAAGAATTCTTCATAATGCAAGCTGTGATGACTTTGCTTTCATTTGGGCTATTAACGCTAATCGTTTTTAGCGTTCCTGCATTTAATGGTGAACTTAATCAAACATTGATATTCATTTTATCGCTCAATTTTCTAACAAGCATTTTTGCTTTTGAATGGGTTTTTACTGCGCTAGAAAAACAAACATATTTAGCAATAAGATCAATTATTATTTTAGGTATTGTTGATGTTTTGATATTCGTTTTTGTTAAAAGACCAGACGATGTTTATACTTATACATTTATAACAACGCTCACAACAATTCTAACTGTAATTTCAAATATATTTTATCTTCCAAAATTAGTAAAATTTAGAAAAACAGAAAAATATAATTTTAAACAGTATTTATCATCGTTATTGATACTTTTTTGTATTTCTTTATGTGCTGCAATTTATTCGAAAACCGATTCATTTATCCTCGGCTTAATTGACACGAGTAAAAAATCTGTTGGAAGCTATTCAGTCGGCATGAAAGGTGTTGATATAATCATTTCATTCTTTATATCTTTATCAAGTGTTTTTATGCCAAAAGCAAGTCAATATTACCATCTCAATGATAACAACAACTTCTTAAAAATAAACAAATACTCAACAAATATATGCTTATTAATTGCTGTTCCCGCAATAGCATTAATGTCGACGCTTGCAACGCCTATTACTTCTCTTATTTCAGGCTCTTATGATTCGAGCAGCTATAATGATGCAAGTACAATATTAATCGCGTTGACGTTACTAATGGTTACATATTCTTTATCGAATAACATCTATACGCAAATATTGATACCTCAAAAACGAGAAAAAATTTATTTATATTCAATGATTATTGGATCGGTTTTTAATATAGGTTTATCGCTTCTTTTTGGAATAGTAATTTTAAAAGATAGACCTGCTGTTGGAGTGGCAATCGCCACATCAATGAGTGATTTAATTATATTTATCTTCCTTTTATCTTTCACATGGAAAACATCTAATAAAATGTTATTTAATATTAATAACCTAAAAATATTAATTTTAGGAATTATCTTAGGATTAGTGTCCTATTTTGTTGGACCATTATTGTTTGATGCCTTTTCTCAAACAAATTCGATTCAAATATCTTATATTTTTGAAATATTATGTATAGTTGGCATTTCAATTATTATTTATTTTGTTGGATTAATAGTTTCTAAAGAAAAAATCACATCAAATATTTTCTTTAAAAAAGAATATTAATTATAAATTTTTAACGCCAGTTAATTCGACAAAATCTGGCAATGATTCACACCAAGCACAGAAAACATGCCATTCATCTAATTTATGATATCTTCGTTGAAGATACATCGTTTTAAGTTGTTGATAATTTGTAGTCATGGTTGCGCCTAAACAAAAACCACATGGAAGAGAAGCAACAAGTTCTCTCCATTTTGACTTCTTGTTTATGTCATCTTCGGCCATATTATTATATTCAGAAACTAAACGGTTCATTATGCCGATAATATCTTTATTTGTATCTTTTACGCATTGTTTTTCAATATCAAATTTTAATAAACAATGCATAGTCGATTGACTAGAAACAAAATCAAACCAATGATATCTTTGTGCTTGTTTCCAAAAATATAATGGAGCGGTAATATCTAGTTGAACAATAATTCCTTTTAGAAAATTATCATGTCCTGAACCATTTCTAGCAGCACCTAATCTAAAAGCTCTAGTTTTATCTTTCTCAGTAACTTCTCCATCATCAATTATTGTGCGCATTGGGTTTCCAGATGCTTTAAATGATTTGTCAAGACCATATACTCTTGTATGTTCAATTTTAAATTCCATATCAATTTTCTCCTTTAACGATTTTTAATAGATTTTCATATAAGGCTATTCTTGTTAATAAACCTACTCCACCAGGAACTGGGGTTTGTAGTTTTACTGGCAAGTTATTAATAGCATCACCACACAATCCATTTTCGTCACGATTAATGCCGACATCGACTATAATGGCTGTTTCTTTATATTTGAATGAATTATCGAGCAAATATTTCTTTCCAACTGCCACTACAACAATATCAGCGTTTTCAATATATCTATGCATATCTTCTTTAGTTGTTTTTGAATGAAGAACAGTCACATTGGCGCTTCTGTCAAGAAGCATTCTCGCCATAGGTTTTCCAACAATATTGCTTCTTCCAATAACAACAGCGTTTTTGCCAACTAATTCGATATGCTCAAAATCTAAATAATTCATTATGCCTTGTGGAGTACAAGGATTTAATTTTGAAAGTGGATGGAAACCATCGACATCTTTTTTTGGGTCAATAGCTAGTTTAATATGCTCTTCATTGATTTGTTTTGGAAGAGGCATTTGAACGATAAAACCAGTTACCGATGAATCTTTGTTTAATAAATCAATTTCACTTAAAAGATCTTCCTCACTAATAGAAGTTGGAAATTTAATTAAAACAGCATTTACTCCAAGCTCATTTGCATCTTTAAGTTTTCCTTTAATATATGCATTACTTGCTGGATCTTCATTTAATTGGACAATAACAAATTTAATAGGCTGCTTTATATTAGCAAATTCTTCTTTTAATTCAGTCTTTCTTAGTTTTACATACTCTTTTATAATCATATCTCAATGATAACAAAAGCAACTTTCTAAATATAGTATATATTTATAAAATTTTGTAAACATTAAGAAATCTTAACAAAAGTAGGCGTTTCTATTTTTTGTTTTAGATTCTACCTTCCATACTTCACAAATTGTTGAATCGTCTTCGTTGAAGAAATAAACTTTTTGCGTGTTTTTTTCAATCACCATATATTTATTAAACGAATTCATAAACCATGCGAATGCAGTATTATCGCATCTTCCGTCGTGGCCATCGAACCGTAGTGGCGAAATTTTAACACTATATAATTTGCAGGTAGATAAATCAATTTGTCTTTTTGAAAAAGTATTATCATATTCAGTTAATTCATTTAACGTAAATTATCTTTCAATGAAATATGAAATAGAATCTACAAAGTATCTTGCTTCAAATGACCAATTGTTTTCATCGGTACCAATGGTTAAATAATACTTATCGTTCTCTTCTAATGTAAATTTCTTTCCTTTTATTAGACTAAATTCATCTATAATTTGTACTTCACTATTAAAAATATTTCCACATGATGAAAGGGGTGCAATCACAAACAATAATGCGAATGATAAAATTTTTGTTTTTTTCATAACTATTTCCCTCATGCAATAACAGTTTTTGCGATACTTATCGCTTCCGCTCCTGGTGAAACTCCAATTAGTTCAAGAGAAACAATCATTTTTAATATTATTATCATAAAGCAATGTCTTAATTCCCTTAGAAAAAACAGATGTTTCTACTTCTTGGAGCGGCTTGAAGCAAAATAAATAAAATCGTAAAAGAAGTGCATGTTTTTTTCATAATTATCTCTCCTAATTTAATTTTACCTAAATAAAAAAAATATTTTCAACCATTGGTAATTATGGCTATTAATTCTTGTGAATTCTTAAAGTAAATTCAGTTTTCAATAACTTTAATTTATGAATATGTTCATATTAAAAATAGTAATACCTAATCAAAATTATCTAGATTCATTATTTTAAAATTCATGATCGACAAAAAAGATATATAATACAAGCATGGATTTTGTTGGATTAGATAAATTTTCTTTGCTAGATTATGATGAGATGATATCAATTGTTTTGTTCGCACCAAAATGTAATTTTAGGTGTCCTTTTTGCCATAATATTAAAAATGTCGTTGATTCAAATTATAGAATCCCATTTAATCAAATTATTGAATATCTCAAAGATAGAAAAAATGTAATTGATGCAGTTGTAATCTCTGGTGGAGAACCAACATTAATGGATGATCTATACGATAAAATTAAACAAATAAAAAATATCGGTTACAAGATTAAATTAGACACTAACGGGACAAATTCCACAATTGTTAAAAAGTTAATTGATGATAAATTAATTGACTATGTCGCAATGGATATTAAATCATCATTGGATAATTACCATTTATTAACCGGTGTTACTAGAGATTTTTCAAAAATAAAAGAGACTATCGAATTACTAAAACAAGATAAAGTTGATTATGAATTTAGAACCACATTAATTGATGAGTATCACGATGAAGATGATATTAAAAAAATTGGTTCATTATTAATAGGAGCAAAAAAATTATATTTGCAAAAATTCGTAATGAGCGATGATGTCATAAATAAAAACCTTCATCCTGTAAATGAGGAGAAGGCTAATAAATATAAATCAATATTGAAACAATATGTTCAAAAAGTTGAATTAAGAGGTTATTAAGACAAATATTTTATTATATTTAATGCTGCTATTGCTCCGTCATTACACGCTGTGACGAGTTGTCGCACTTCTTTTTTTCTTGTATCTCCAACAGCATAAATATTTGGGGTTTTTGTTTCCATTTTTTCATTTACAAGAACATAACCTTTATCTAGATCAACAAGATTTGAGAATCTTTCATTTTGAGGTATTTGGCCAATGGCGATAAAAACGTTATCGGTTTTAAACTCATTCTTTGTTTTATCAATAGTATTTTCAAAAATTAGTCCTTCTAATTTGTTTTCACCTTTGTATTCAATTAGTGACATGTTTTTGTGGATGTAAATATTTTCTTTTTTATTTACTTTATCAATAACCATTTCATCGCCAAATAGTTTGTCAGTTAATGTAAACATATGAACTTTGGTGCAATAATCAGAAAGAAGCAAAGCGTATTGAAGAGCCGTATTAGCGTCGCCAATTAAATAAGCTTCTTTTCCTTTTAACATTGGTCCATCGCAAACAGCGCAGAAAGAAATGCCGTTTCCAATTAAATTTTCTTCATTTGGAAGCTTTAATGTTCTATGCTTAACCCCGTTAGCGATTACGACAGTTTTTGCTTCAAAAGTGTTGTAATTTGTTTTTACAACAAACAAAGAGCCAACCTTATTAATTTCTAAAACATCTTCAAGTTCAAAATCGACACCAAGATCACTAATTTGATCAAATAAATTGTTTGAAAAATCTAGTCCTGAGATTTTTTTAATAGAAGGAAAATTTTC
>DNPJ01000036.1:0-775 GCA_003501485.1 Bacillota bacterium | reverse complement strand
AATACTTTTTTATCGTTCCTTAATAAATATAAGGCACATGTCATGCCCGAGGCACCACTTCCAATAATAATTGAATCGTAAACCATTATTTCTTTAAACTTTCAATATAACCTTTGATATTAGATGCGTTTTCAAAAGAAGAATATCCATCTTTTGCAGGAACAATTAGTGTAGGTGCTTTTTTAACGTTGAATTTCTTTGCCAGTTCAACATTTTCTTCAGCGTCAACGAATTGATATTTGATATGTGCTTTATCTAAAAGCATTTTAGCCATCTTACAATTTGGGCATGTTTTTGTTCCAAATAGAAGAGCTTCTTCTACTTTTGTATCACAACATTCTTCACATTTTTGCTCTTCTTCGATTTTTAAATCCTTATTCACATCATGCGTTAAGTGAGAATTCTTAAGATTGTATTCTTTTCTATTTTTATATTCTTCTGTTTTCCCATCATTCCAGTTTTGAATTGGACGATAGTAACCAGTAATACGACTATAAACTTCTGTCTTAGAACCGCATTTTGGGCATACGTATTGTTCTCCATCAAGATATCCATGTTCTTTGCAAACTGAATATGTTGGAGACATTGTGTAATATGGAATATGATAGTTTTCCGCGATTTTACGAACAAGATTCATGCATGATTTATATGAAGGAAGCTTTTGTCCAAGGAACGCATGGAAAACTGTTCCAGAAGTATATAAAGTTTGAAGTCCATCTTGAATATCAAGCGCTTTAAATATATCGTCAGTAAAATCGACAGGTAAATGTGATGA
>DNPJ01000032.1:56841-60145 GCA_003501485.1 Bacillota bacterium | reverse complement strand
ATATATCTTGTATTGAATCTTCCACTTCAAAGAAAGTATTTACCAAAACCGAGAGCAAAATACGATAAATCAAATTGTGAGTTAGGTGAAAAAAATATTTACGAAATAATTTATTATTTAATCGAAAAAGGACAAAAAGAAAATTCGTTTATAGAAGGTGACCCAAAAGAGTATACAATTGCTATTTCTTCATTAATAAAAAGCATTGCATATAACCGAATTTATATGGGTAAAAACATCTTCCAAATTAGAGCTAAAACGCTTATGAATATAGTAGAAAAAAGGAGTTTATGATATGTTTCAAAAAATAAAAAGAATATTGAAAAGTTTACGAGAATATAAAGTATACGCAATAATTACACCTTTTTTTATGATTGGTGAAGTTGTCATGGAATGTATTCTTCCTAGCGTAATGTCAGATTTGCTTAATACTCTTGAACTAGGAGATAACATTGTCCCATATATTATCGCGATGGTTATTATCGCAGTATTTTCATTAATTTTCGGCATATTAGGTGGTTTAACAGCATCTAAAGCTTCAGCAGGTTTAGCTAAAAACTTGCGTTATGATATGTATAAGAAAATACAATCCTTTTCATTTGCTAATATTGATAGGTTCTCAGTATCATCTCTAGTCACAAGATTAACAACCGATGTTTCAACAGTTCAAATGGCATTCCAAATGTGCATTAGAGCGGTTGTTCGTGCACCACTTATGATGATTTTCTCGACTGTCATGGCGTTTGTAAAAGGTGGCGTCCTTGCATTTATATTTGTCGCTTTAATTCCAGTTATTGGTCTTGTTTTCTTTTTAATATTAAGAAAAGCAATGCCAACTTTCTCTTTACTATTTAAAAGATATGATGCGATGAACGAATCCATTAAAGAAAATGTTTCAGCAATTAGAGTTGTTAAATCATATGTTAGAGAAGACTATGAACGAGCCAAATTTAAAGCAACATCTGATTCTTTGGCAAAAGACTTCATTAAAGTTGAAAAGATTGTTGCCTGGAACATGCCAGCATTAAACTTTGCAATTCATTTATCTAATATTTTAATATGTTCATTTGGTAGTTATTTAATCTATTCTGGTAGCACTTATGACCCAAAATTAGACGCTATTATTTCTACAAAGCTATCGCTCGGTGAAATGAGTGCATTACAAACTTATGGCGTTCAAATATTAATGTCTTTGATGTTTGTTTCTATGATTTTGGTTATGCTTGCTATGTCTATTGAAGGAATGATTCGTATCGACGAAGTTCTTGTCGAAGAACCGACAATTAAAGATCCTGAAAATCCAATTTATGTAATAGATGATGGTTCAGTCGTCTTTAAAAACGTAAACTTCAAATACAATGAAAATGCAGAAAAAAACGCTATTGAAGATATGAACTTTTCAATTAAAAGTGGCGAATTTGTAGGTATTATTGGTTCAACCGGAAGTGGAAAAACTTCTCTTGTAAATCTTATTTCAAGGCTTTATGATGCAACAACTGGCGAAGTTCTTGTCGGTGGCAAAAACGTTAAGGAATACGACCTTAAAGCTCTTCGAGACTCAGTATCAGTTGTTTTGCAGAAGAATGTTTTGTTTTCTGGAACAATTGCAGAGAATCTTCGTTGGGGAGATTTAAACGCAACTGACGATGAAGTTAGAAACGCTGCAAAAATCGCTCAAGCGGATGAATTTGTTCAAACATTCCCTCTAAAATATGATACATACATTGAACAAGGTGGAAGTAACGTATCAGGTGGCCAAAAACAACGTCTTTGTATCGCCCGAGCACTTCTTAAAAAACCAAAAATATTGATTTTAGATGATTCCACATCAGCTGTTGATACAAAAACCGACAAATTAATAAGGGAATCTTTAAGAAAAGATATTCCAAATACAACAAAAATTGTAATTGCACAAAGAATTTCATCAATTGAAGACGCTGATAAAATCATCGTTTTAGATAACGGCAGAATTAATGCAATTGGCACACACGAACAATTAGTTGAAAATAACGCTATTTATAGAGATATTTATCTAACGCAAACAAAGAAAGGAGAAAATTAATATGCCACCAATGAGAAATCCAAAAGGCAAAGTAGGCACTGCTAAAAAAGGCACAATGAAACGTCTTTTAAAAATCCTATTTAAAAACTATCCATTGTCATTAATAATTTCTTTTATTTGTATAATTATTTATTCATTCGGTAACCTTGCTTCTTCCATTTTTATGAGAGAAGTGACAAACATTTTAACCGAATCTATTAAAACAGGAACTGATCCACTAAGTAAGATGACAATGGTTCTTATAATTATCGGTTCAATATATATTGTTTCTTTACTATGCGGTTTCTGGTATTCGCGCACTATGGCGGTTGTAACGCAAAAATACCTAAACACAATCCGCATTCAAATGTTTAATCACATGGAAAGTCTTCCAATTAAGTATTTTGATACACATCCACGTGGCGACATAATGTCAATATACACAAACGATACAGACACTATTAGGCAATTAATTTCTCAAGCATTACCAACAGTTGTTCAATCAATGTTTACAGTTGTCGCGGTATTGCTTATGATGCTTTATTTCTCTATTCCTCTAACTGGTGTAGTTATACTAGGTTCAATAGCAATGTTTATTTCATCTACGTTATTAACAAAGAAATCAGGAAAATATTTCGTCAAACAACAAATCGCTACAGGCAAAGTTGAAAGTGATATCGAAGAAGCTATTAATGGACTAAAAGTTATAAAAGTATTCTCACATGAAGAAAAATCAACAGAAGAATTCGAAGTTAAAAATGAAGATCTTTGCCGCTCGATGACAATTGCTAACCAAACAAGCAACATTTTAGGACCAGTTAACCAAAATATTGGTAATTTAGTCTATGTTTTGCTTGTTGCTCTTGGTTCGTTCTTCATGATAAACAACATTCAAAATATTGGTTTCCAAAGCATTTTTATGAGTATTAATACAGAAAATAATGCTTTTGTAGCCCTTGATTATGGAACATTATTAATGTTCTTAATTGCTTGTAGAACATTCTCAAACGGCATTAATAATTTCTCAAATCAAATCCAATTTGTGGTATTAGGACAAGCTGGTGCTTCTCGTATATTTGAGTTATTAGATGAGCAAGAAGAAACAGATAATGGTTATGTTACTTTGGTAAACATTGAGAAAAAAGAAGATGGAACAATTGTTGAAACAGATAAGAAAACAAGATTTTATGCTTGGAAGCATCCTCATCAAGCTGATGGAACAGTCACTTATACAGAACTTAAAGGCGATATCGTTCTTGATCA